>NZ_JBHYKH010000070.1:8703-9575 GCF_042741275.1 Streptomyces sp. NPDC058964 | reverse complement strand
GGTCGCGGTTACTGATATTTGGCACCCGATGTTCGTCGCGGGCCCTTCGCGGGCGCCCCCCCCGCCCCCGGGTCACCCGGGGCCTCGGTCCGGGTGTGAGGCGGCGGGGTCAGCCGATCTTGTCGGCGGGGCCCGAGGACAGGTAGGTGGTGCGGTCGATCTCGCCGCGGGCGCTGCCCTTGGTGGTGATGCTGGTGGCTTCCAGTACGACGCTGGTCTTGGGGTCGATCACCACGAGGTCCTGGCTGGCGACGCCGTTGAAGGCCAGCTGCGTGCCCGTGCGCCCGGTACTGTCCTTCACCGTGCCGGTGAGCTTGACCCCGTGGAGGCGGGCGAGGGCCCGGTAGAGCCCGGCGCGCAGTTCGGGGCCGGCGGGTGATTCGCCCAGGAGGGCGCAGGCCTGGAGGAAGACGGACTGACCGGCGTATTCCTTGGAGCTGTTCATCAGGGTGGTCAGCTTCGCCGGGTCGGTGGGCAGCCGGTCCAGGTCGCGCCAGCTCCCCAGCTCCTTGGGCCCGAGGCGCCAGCCGAAGGTGCCCTTCTTCTGGTACGTGTGACCGTCCGCGACGACGTAGACGGCGTCCATGGAGCGGGCGTAGTAGTAGTTGACCGTGGGGCTCGACGTCACTCCCGTGTGGGTGACCTTGTCCCGTACCTTCCAGTACCGAGCGCTGGAGGCCGGCCGGGCGTAGGCCACGTCGGCGGTGTGGTCCAGGAAAGTGGCGGCGGTCAGGGCCTGAGCCTGCCGCGCGGCGTGGCCGCCGGACTGGTCGGCGCCCGTGGCGCCGTACGCCACCACTCCTGCGGCGCGCGCGGCGGGGGGCCCGGCCGCGCCCCGGCGTCGCCCCCGGGGGGCGCCGGGTGGTGCCCCC
>NZ_JBHYKH010000070.1:0-8693 GCF_042741275.1 Streptomyces sp. NPDC058964 | reverse complement strand
GGGGGGCCCCCGCCTCGGGGGGCCCCCGGGGGCCCCCCCCCCCCCCACGCCGGGGCCCCGGGGGGGGTGGCCCCCGGCCGTCGCCTGTACCCGCCGGCGGTGGGCGACGGCAGGCCGCCGCGGGGGAGCCGGCATGGACTGGTGCGTGGTCTCCTGGCGCGCGGCGGCGTGGACCGCTGCCAGCGCGTGGGCGACGGCCCGCGGTGCCGGGGGCTCGATGCGGCCCGCGGCCTCAAGCGCCTCGGCGCCGGGGAAGTCGAGGAGGTCCTGTCGCTGGGTCATGCCGATTCCTTCCGGTCCATGCGTGCGGGTGTGGCTTGCGTCAAGGTCAGGTGGCGGACGGGGGCGAGGCGTTCCCGCAGTCGGCCCCGGGCACGGTGCAGGCGGGAGCGAGCCGTGCCGGCCGGGATCCCGACCACGGCTGCGGCCTCCGTCGGCGTCAGCTGCTCCCATGACACCAGCAGCAGCAACTCCCGTTCCTCGGCGGGTAGTTCGGCCAGTGCCCGGCGCAGTTCCGGGGCCAGGGCGGCGGCGTCCAGCCGCTGGTCCACCGCTTCCCACGGGTCGACGGCGGCGTGTTCGGCTGTGGTGGTGTTCCGCCCGGCGCGGCGGATGTGCCCGGCCAGGACGTTACGGGCCACCCCGAACAGCCAGCCTCGGGCCGATCCGCGTGAGGCGTCGAAGGTGCGCCGCGCCGCGAAAGCCTGCAGCCATGCCTCGGCCAGCAGATCGTCGGCGGCCCCGGGCACGCGCCTGGCGAAGTAGCTGTGCAGGGCAGGCGAGAACTGTTCCACCAGCGGCGTGAACGCGGTCGGATCGCTCACAGCCCGCGTCATCAGGGCGTCGCAGTCACCGCTGCCCTGGTGCTCGTGATCCGGTTCCACAAAGTCTCCGTCTCCGACCGCCCGTTGGCGGTCTCTCCCCCTACTTGTCGCGCGGCGCACGAAGCGTTCGCGCCACCGGCTCGGGCCAGGCACTCCGGCTTCGGGTGGGGATGTATTTTCGTTCCCTTTCCTGGGACGCCCGTCGGGCCGAGGGCTGACGGGCACTGTTACCGTCTTCCGCGCCAGTGATCATGAATGAGCGGAGCCGGCCCTTGAAGGTTTCGTTGATGGACTCGATGACCTGCCGCAGCGGCTTGAACAGTGGTGATCCGGCTCGCTAGGCCTCGCCCTTGCGGGACGGCCTCAGCGGCCGGATGTCCGCTCCACAAGTTGTTGCTCGAACTCGCGGGCGACGGCGTGGAGTCCACGACCCACACGTCGTCCGTTTACAACGTGGTGCCGACGGCCAGTGCGCGGATCGCGCGCCGGATGAGCTCGGCGGCCCTGCGCAGCCGCTTGTTGCGGCCGGGCTGCTGCGGCAGGTAGGGAAACAGGTGCTGCAGTGGGTGCGGGCGTACCGCAGCAACCGGGCCTCCCGCAGCAACCGAGCCTCGGAAGTGAATCCGAGCATGGACTGCATGATCGTCAGGGGCACCGGTTCGGCATCGCCGAGCAGGGGCGCGATGCCCACCGCAGGGCGCCACGGACCGTACTGCGGCGAGTCCTTCAGCACGTCGTCGGTCTTCATGCAGAGTGCGATCGCGAGGGTGTCCAGGAAGCTCCTATAGATCGTCAAGCGGCGGCCTGTAGGAGTTTTTGTGGGATGTTCGTGCTGGTCAGGCGTTTGTAGACCTCGCGCGCGATAAAGCGTTTGAGGCAGCGGAAGATGTCCTTCTTCGACATGCCTTCGGCTGTGCGGCGTGCGACGTAGAGCCGTGTGCGTGGGTCGTAGCGCATGCGCACGAGGGCGATCGTGTGGAGTGCGTGGTTGGCTTGGCGGTCGCCTCCGCGGTTGAGTCGGTGGCGGTTGGTCCGCCCCGAGCTGGCGGAGATCGGGGACGCTCCGCAGAGGTGGGCGAAGGAGGCTTCGGACTTCAGCCGGTCGGGATTGTCGCCTGCGGTGATCAGGAGTTGGGCGGCCGTCTCGGTGCCGACACCGACTAGCTCGACCAGGCCTGGGGCCGCCTGCGCGACCAGGGGTTCGAGTTCGGCGTCGGCCTCGGATATCTCCTCGGTGAGGTGCTGGTAGCGGCGGGCAAGGCGCCGCAGTGCGGTGCGGACCGCGCAGGTCGGGTCGGCGAGGTCGGTGCCGGGGCGGGAGCGGGCCAGCTGCGTGATCAGCTGGTAGGTGGGCAGGCCGCGCAGGCGTTCGCGTACTTCTGCGGGGGCGGAGACGATGAGGGTGCGGATCTGGTTGATCGTCTGGGTGCGGGACTTGATGGCCGAGCGGCGGACCACCCGCAGGGACCGGATGGCCTCGACGATGCCGTTGCGGTCTTGGGCCGGCCGTTCGCGCGGCCGGACAGGACGGCGGTCGCGGCCGCGTAGGCGTCCACGGGGTCGGACTTGCCGTTGGCCCGCCGGGCCTTTCGGTCGGGGCGGTCCACGTCCACGACGGTGACCTCGTTCGACCCCAGGAACCGGGCGAGTTCAGAGCCGTAGGCGCCTGTCCCTTCCACTCCGACGGCGAGGACCTCGCCGTGCGTACGCATCCACTCCAGCAGGCGGCGGTAGCCGTCGGGGGTGGTGGGAAACGCTGCGGTGGCCAGGTGACGGCCGATGGAGTCGATCACCGCGGCCTGGTGGAAGTCGGTGTGGGTGTCCACGCCGCCGACCACCACGATCTGGTCTGCCATGCTGGGTCTTGCTGTCCTTCCGTGCGATGCGCGAGGGATCGCACGGGCCGGTCGGGCGTCAGGACAAGACTGTGATGGGACCTTTGGCCGGGCTCCTATGAGGTCACAGGCGCCCGACCGGCCGCGTGCAAAGCGCCGCCCAGCCGGCCGACGATTCCTGGAGAAGACAGCTCGAAGCGTCAATCGTTCGGTGGGTCAGGCCTGCCGAGCGGCGTGATCAATCCTCACAGTCGTTCGTCACACAATGACTCCGGACGCCCTCGTATCGTCTGCGTGGCCGGACCAGGAGACCCGATCACGGTCCGGAGCTGGAGACAACGCTCGGATTTGTCGTGTCGAAGTAGACCCAGTCCGCACCCCGGTCGAAGTAGAACGCGCCGGAATACCTTCCGCCCGTCACCCGAAGGTCGAAGGACTCGCTACGGACCCACCTGGCGCCCTTGGGCATGAACCGCACGAGTTTCTTCGGCAGTTGGCTCGGTGTCGCGGGCTGAAAACCCCGCTTCGATGCCCCCGCAATGGCGGCGACGCTACCCGCTCTCAGCTGGGCGAAGCCCACCACACGAACATCAGCGGGACCCGGAACGGACACCCTCGACTCCGTGCCCAGCACCACGCCAAGCCAATGTGCGTGGGAGAGCGGGCCGAGCGCGGCGAACCGACGTTCCAGCGGTTCGGAGTCCGTACGGACTCCGTGGCCATCTGTGCTTTTCGCAGTCGACGTACACGCCGCGAGCACCGTCACCGCGCCCAGCGCGAGTGCGCCCCGGCGCCCTAGCCCCGCCAAACCACCCATAAGACGTTCTCCCCCGCAAACTCCGCACCCAAGGCCCTCATCGTAAGGGTCCACTCAAAGCCGCCACCTCTTGGAATCGACCACCCAGCGGGCGTCACGGCGCCAGGTCTCAGACCTGCCCGGGCCGGTACCAGGTGGCGCCGTCCCACCAGTAGCCGCCGGCCCGGAACAACAGCTGACGGGTCGGTAGAGCGGGCGTGGGCCTACTCACAGCGGCAGTGGGTCGATGAGGCAGGCAGCTCGCCGATGGTGGCGCAACTGCCACGTGTCCGGGTGCGGGCCACGATCCCGATCGACTCGCAGCAGAGGTGCGTCGAGGATGCGTTCCATGCGCTTCAGGGTTTCCTCGCGCAGCGTGACGGCGTCAAGCTCTGAGCCGGTGGCAGCCAGGTCGATGGACAAGTTGCCCGCGCACACCAGCGTGGTGGGGTGGTCTTCTCCGAACGTGGCCCGGCACCGGTCCAGGGTGTCCCTGCCTTTCGCCGTCGCCTCCTCGTGACGACCGAGTGCGGCCAGGTTGCTGGCCGAATTGACGGCGCAGACGAGGGTGAGGGGGTGATCGGTGCCGAGGTGGTCGGTGAACGCCGTGAGCGCCTCGGTGTTGAGATGATGCGCGTCGTCGAGTTGATTCAGCAGACGCAGGGTGACGGCCAGATCGACGTCAGCGGACAGGGCGTGCGGGTGGTGGCGGCCGTAGGTCTGGCGGTACCTTTCGCACGCCTCGATGCCCCGGGCCTGGGCTGCCGTCAAGTCGCCGTTGGCGATCAGCGCCAGTGACAGGGTCAGTGCGGAGGCGAGGGACTGCGGGTGGGTCAGGCCGTAGCGCCGCGTGAATTCGGTATACGCCTCGGTGGCCAGCTCCTGCGCGCGGACGCAGTCGCCCGCGGTGCGACAGGCCTCGCCGAGGTGACGCATCGCTGCGATGGTCGAGGGGTGGGCGTGACCCCAGGCCTGCTGGTAGGTCTTGAGCAGGGACTCGTACAGGGCCCGTGCATCGATGTAGTGGCCTGCCATTCCCATGCCGATGGCCACGTTGGTCTGGGTGATCAGGGTTTGCTGATGGTCGCTGCCGAACACACGTACCTTGAGATCGAAGGTGCGCCGGTCCAGTTCCAGAGCCTGCCGGAAGTCGCCGATCGCACGCAGACTGCGTCCGAGGCTGTCGCTGATGCTGAGGGTGACAGGGTCGTCCTCTCCGAAGGATCGCACGGCTCGTTCGTACGCCTTCCGGTCCGACTCCGCGCCGGCGGTGAACTCGCCTTCGATACGGTGTACCGCTGCTTTGAGCTGAAGGGCGCCGAGTGCGTCCTCGTCGTCCTCGGGCGTGGTGCGTGCGTAGATCTCGCTGAGCCGGTCAGCCAGCGTGGCCGCGTCGGCGAACCGCCCCACCACCTGGCACATCAGGGAAAACCACTGTCCCATCTGGAGTGCAGTGCGGTCTTCCTCGCCGAACTTGGTCCGCCAAGTCATCCATGCCGCCTCCGAAAAGGTCAGCGAGTCGTCGTGGCTGCCTCGGAAGTAGAGGTACTTGGCGGCGTTCATCACCAACTCGCGCACCCAGGGCTGGCGGCACTCAATCGCGCCCGAGGCGACGGCGTGTCCGTACAGCTCGGCGTACCGCGGCCAGGTGGCCGGATCTTGAGGAGTCTGGGGGTCGGCTGTGGCCAGCAGTGTGTGAGCGCCCTCGCGCATACGCACCTGTTCCTCGGGCGTCATCCGGTTGATCAGAACCCGCTGGACGAGGCGATGCATCTCGATGGAATTGGTCCGGTGATCCACACGAGCCAGCGAGTACCGGTTGATCTCCCTGATGGCTCGTGCCAGGCGCAGCGGGTCGTTGAGGACAGGGTCAAGTGCGGGGTCGATGTCCGAAGGACCGTGGTCGGCGAGGATGGAACGGGAGATGGGAGCCGGCTCGAAGTACGAGCACAGCTGCAGGAGGCGCAGTGCGCCCAGGCTGCGGGTCTCCAGGTGATCGAGGGAGACGTTCCATGCTGCGGCGACGGGTAGCGAGTAGTCCGGCGGCGGCGCCACTTCGAGCAACTCCGAGCGTCGGCTCTCGAACAACCGCAGATAGTCGGAGGCGATCATTCCGGTCTCCGCTCGCCAGGCGGCTGCCTGTTCCAGAGCCAGCGGCAGATCCCCCAGTGCCTCGGCGAGCATGTCGGCGTCCTCGTGGGACCACGACGGTCCGGAGCGGTGCAGCAGCTGGATGCTTTCCGGGCGCGTGAAAACGTCGACCTCGAGGGATTCACCCGTTTGGCTCCAGCGCCGGTTGCGGGAGGTGACGAGAATCGTCCCGTCTCCGCCGTGCGGGAAATAGGGGCGCACGTGTTCCGGGCTCTCAGCGTTGTCGAAGATCAGCAGCCAGCGGGAGTACGGGCTGCCCTCGCGCAGTGCCTCCCGCACCGCGGGAATCGCGATGTTGGCTTCGGCTGTGGTCTCGAGCCCCAGCCGTCGCGCCAGTTCAACGAGCGCCTGCGTGATCTGGCCCGGCCGTTCGGCCGGGATCCACCACACGATGTCGTATGTCGACTGACGGCGGTAGGCGTACTCGATGGCGAGTTGCGTCTTGCCGACGCCGCCCATGCCGAGGATGGCCTCTTGGACGACCGTGGCTGAGCTCTTGGACAGGTGATGCTCGAGCACCTCCAGCTGAGCCGCACGGCCGGTGAAGTTCCGGTTGCGCGGCGGCAGGTTTCCCCAGATACGCGGCTGCGGAAGACGGCCGCTTCCCGCGGTCCGCTCGGAAGTCGTCGGCTCTCGTAGGACGCCCTGTTCTGCATGCAGAGCGGCATCGTCTGGCAAGGCAGGCGTGTCGGGCCTGGTGAGGGGGTTGTCCGGGGTTGTTCGGGACAACCCCGGAAACGCGTCGGATCTTGCCGGCGGGGTCGATGGCGGTTCAGGGCGGCGCTGCACCTGACCCGGCACGATGGTTGCTCTATAAACATGGGTGGTGGCGGAAGCAGGGACCGTCGGGTATCCCGCATCGTCGGCGGCCTGTTGAACGGAATCGTGCTCCTCATCGAGAGCGGCACGCATCTTCCCCAGGGTCAGGGCGACATCATCCAACGCCGCCTCGCCGGGATCGAGCTCCGGCAAAGCGGGCTGTAGCAGCTGCGGCTGCAGTGTCGGCTCCTGCGGCAGTTGAGGGTCGTCTCCCATCCGCAGACGCAGCTCGGCCAGCTCCGCCTCCAGCATCTGAATACGGCGTGCCGCGTGGTCGGCGACTTGCTGGGCGGTGTCCCGCTCCTGTTCGGCACGCGAGAGCTGATCGCGTAGTTCCACCTGCTGCGACTGTGCCCGGGACAGGCGCCGCTCCAGCGCCTGGTGCGCCTCGGCATCGCTGGCCGGCAGCGTCTGCAGCGCGTCGACCCGACGCTGGAGTTCCGCGACCTGCGCCTGCGCCTGCCCCAGCATGATGAACAGCAACGTGGCGATCTGAAGGGCTTGTTGCCGGCCACGTTCACTTGCCGTATAGGCCTGCTGAACGCGCTGCATCTCCTCCTGCAGTGCGATGATGCGGTCCTTGGCCGCCAGCATCTCCCGGGTGAGTGTGAGTTCCTGCGTCGCCTCGACCGGTGTTGGAGTTGTCTGTGCCAGGTCCCACAACTCGCGCGCCGCTTCGAGACGCAGCCGGGTCAGCTCGGCCGGCTCGAGAGGAAAACACACGTCGGCCACGGCTTCGACCAGATCCCACACCAGCGCCTCCCCTGCCAGTAGATCTCGAAGCTTGCGCAGTTCTGGCACGGTCTTGTCGACGAAATGGTCGGGCGTCAGTCGCCTGTGGAGCGCGGTCACCGGTACAGAGGCCTCATCAAGCCACGACCGCACCAGTCCGACCAGTTGATTGATCTCGGCACACGAACCCCGAGGCAGTCCCCAGGGCCGCCCCGGCCGTCTCACGTTCACTCACCCTCCCCACCTGGTTGTCCCCGGACAACCCCCGTTGTGACCGGAGAAACATCCAACCCCCCCGCCAGCAGGTCTGGCCCGGTAATCGTCGTAATACCCCACCGGACACCACACCTCCCAGGCGGTGCACACATGAGCCATAACTCCTCAGCATTCCTGCTTCTCGCGCTGACGCTGGCAGTTCTCCTCTCCCTCGTGGTCGCGGTGATCGCCTACGCACTCGCCCGCTGGGAAGGCGCGGCCATGCCGACAGCGCTCTCTCGCAGTGGCGTGGCCTTCGCGGCAGGCCTCACACTCAGCCTCGCCATCCTTTCCGCGGTAGGCAGGTAGTCGTGATTCGCGGCGGCCAACACACAAGAAGCAGCGGGCCGTCGACTGGCACGGGACGGTGGGCCAAGCGAGCCATCAACGCTGCCACGAGGTTTCTTGATCATTGCGGGACAGCCCTTGGGCCGCCGGCATGGATGCACGATCAGCCTCTGCTCCCTGTGGCCCTGGACCGTGTCTCACAGTCCCTTCGGTCCCTCGATGCTTCCTGCGGCAGTGAGGGGATCCGGCGCCGTGATCACTGTGGCTTACCGCTCACGGCCGCACCTGCGGCCCGGCGGAGAGCGCTGCCGCCGCTCACTCCGCAAGGGAGTTGGCCCCGTTCGCGGGCCAAACTGTGGGCCAGGTCCAGGATCGGATCTGAGCGTCGATCACCGAGAGCGGCGAAGAGTGGGCACGGCTCAGGCAGCGCACTGCCCTGGTGCCTGACACGTGCACCGGCGATCCACGTCAAGGTCTGGGACCAGGCGGCGTCGGCTACGTCGCCGTGGACCTTGGCGGCGGGCGTGCGGCGAGGTCGGTGAGTGCGCGGACGGTGCGGCTGGCCGCAATTTCGAGCTCCGGGAGGCTGCCGGTGGGGCCGCCAAGATGCCGATTTGCGCATGCGGGACTAAGCTCTTTTGTTGAAAGCTGCACCGTACGGGCAGTGTGATCGGCCGACCCGGTCCCGGTACCGCGGGACCTGGGCCCCAGCAGTCATGGGCGCGACCCCGCGCGAATGGTGCTTGAGGCGTCGGCGGTCGAGTGCGTGCCTCCTGAAAACATGCGGTGACACCTGAGACCGCGCCGTAGTTCTCCTGCGGCGGCGGCCATCAATCTCGTGCACCCACGAAGGGGTCGCGAGAAGCGATGGAACGAAAGGTATTTCTCATGCAAGCACAACGCGCGAGGCGTGTCCTCGCGGCGTCCGCTGCCGGTCTGCTGATGGCCGGCGGGGGCGCCGTAGGCGCCGGGGGGACCGCGGCCCCCGCCCCC
>NZ_JBHYKH010000069.1:24208-25740 GCF_042741275.1 Streptomyces sp. NPDC058964 | reverse complement strand
CCGCCCGCCCCCGCGGGTGGAGCGCGCGGCCCGCCCCCCCCCACCCCCCCCCGTGTCGCCCGCCCCCGCCCCCCCCCCCCCCGCCCCCACCCCCCCCCCCGCGGCGCTCCAGCGCAGGACGGCGCGCAGAGCACGGCGGTCCTTCTTCGGGCTGGGGCCCTCCACCGGAGGCGGTGCGAGGGGCGGCTCTCCGGGAAGCGGCGGAACCTCGGCCGGCCGCGTCTCCGTCTGCTGCACCTCGGCCGGCCGCGTCTCCGCCTGCTGCTGCTCGGTCATACCGCCTCCCCCGGATCCTTGATGCGGTCCAGTTGTTCGCGCAGCAACAGCGCCACGCCCTTCTTGTCCAGTGGCTTCCCCCCGGTCGCGGTGGCGCTGACCAGCACGTCACCCACGTACGCGGAGCAGACCATCATGTCGAGCTTCTCGTGCGAGTCGGCCGGCGGGAGGAAGCAGGCCGCGTTCTTGTGGCCCTGGATCTCCGGGCCCTTGCGGAAGATCTTCATGGCGTCGAAGAAGTCCTGCTGGACCGCGGCGATGGAGCGCACGGTCCGCCGGTTGCCCATCTGCGACAGCACGATGTCGACCGTGTAGGCGTGGTCCGAGTAGGCGGTGGAGTCGGCGGGGTGCTCGGTGCTCAGGTAGCTGCGCATCGCCATGCCCTTGATTTCCTGCTTGTCGATCAGCCGTTCCAGCTCCCGGCGCTGGGAACGGGGCAGGTCCTTGATCGACTCCTTGCGCATGGCCGCGGCCTGGCCGCCGGACAGCCGGGCGTCGGAACCGAACTCGCCGATGTCCGGACCGCGCCCGAAGCCCTCGGTCCCGTAGGGCAGGAGCATGCCCTGCAACCCGGTGGCCTCGGCCGCCTTCTCCCTGTCCTTGCCCTTGCCGGTCTTCGGGAAGCGCCAGTCGGGGGCTCCGGCGTCCCGGTCGGCGCCGTTCACGGTCACGACGGTGTAGCCGGCCCCCGCGACGACCGCGGCGAGCAGGGCGACGGTTCCCGCGATCGCGGTGATACGGCGCCGGTCGCGGGCGGGCTTCCCGGGGCCGGACTCGGGAGCGGGTTGTGGACCGGGTTCCGGAGCAGGCCGCACGCCGGCCTCCGGCGCGGGCCGCGGGGTGTCTTCCGGCTTCGCGGGAACTTCAGGGTCCGGGGCCACCGTGGCCTCGGGGTTCACGGAGTTGTCGCTCACAGCCGCTCCATCTGCCGCTTCGCCAGATCCATGATCTTCTTCTTCGGGATCGGCTTCGTGTCGAAGACCCAGATCTCCATGGCGATGTCACCGCGCCAGGCGTGCGCCTCGGCCGCGTACACGTCCAGGTAGCCGGCCTTGCTCTCGGGCCTGTGGTGGACGTACGCCATGCCGTCGCCGGTGCCGGGGACCGGCCAGCTGTCCGTGTTCCCTTCCCGCTCGGCCCAGTAGTAGGAGTCGTGGGGGGGGGGGGGGGGCCCGCGCCCCCGCGGCGGGGGGGGGGGGGGGGGGTGGGTGTGCACCAGGTTATGTGGGACCCCCCCCCCCGGGGAGAGAGCGGGC
>NZ_JBHYKH010000069.1:0-24198 GCF_042741275.1 Streptomyces sp. NPDC058964 | reverse complement strand
GTAGGGGGCGGGTGGGGGCGGCGGGAGGACGGGCGAGCGGGAGGGGAGGGCGGCGGGGCGGGGCGGCGCGGCGGCGCGGCGGGCGCGGGGGGCCGCGCGGGCGCCCCCGAGCCTCTGCTCCTGGCGGTACTGGATCAGGTGGATCTCCACGTTGTACGTGCTGCCCTCACGCCAGTTGGTGACGGCGGCGCGACGGAACTCGTCGCCGATGAGGTTGCCGAAGGCAGCCGCGGGCTTCTCGTACGTCTCCGCGTAGTCGGCGAGGCTCATCCAGCCGTCGTGGCCCATGGTGTACAGGCCCTTGCGGGCGCTCACGGGGCGCTTGAGCAGCAGCTTGCGCAGATCGCCGTCGGTCTCGATCTTGTGGTCCTGGGCCGCCGACAGAGGCCCGGGGCCCTTGCCCTTCGCCTGCGCGAGCGTCGGCTGCGACAGCGAGGGCAACGCGGTCGGATCGCGGTCCGCCTGGACGAGATAGCCCGCGCACGTGCCGGCCACCAGGCCGAGAACGGCCGCCCCGGCGATCAGCAACGCGGTGCGGCCGCGCCGCCGAGCGGGCCGTTCGGACACTTCTGGCACTTCCAAGACGTCCCCCCACAGAACGGGAATCGCGGCTTCCGTAACCGCACTTCACAGCAGACCCGTGGCCAACATCGTGAGTTGTAGAGGAGTTGATTACGATTCGGGCATGGCGAAGAAGCTCGTGATCAAGGTGACGGCGGGGGCCGACGCTCCCGAGCGCTGCTCCCAGGCCTTCACGGTCGCCGCGGTGGCCGTGGCCAGTGGCGTCGAGGTGTCCCTGTGGCTGACCGGCGAGTCCTCGTGGTTCGCGCTGCCGGGGCGGGCCGCCGAGTTCGAGCTGCCGCACGCGGCCCCGCTGCCCGACCTGCTCGACGCGATCCTGGCGGGCGGCGGCATCACCCTGTGCACCCAGTGCGCGGCGCGCCGGGACATCACGGAGAAGGACGTCATCGAGGGCGTGCGGATCGCCGGCGCGCAGGTGTTCGTCCAGGAGGCACTCGGGGACGAGACGCAGGCGCTCGTCTACTGAGACGGGTGCGAGGCGGGCAGGCGCCCGGGACAGGGCCTAGTGACGCTTCTTCCCGTCCAGTTCGTCCCACCACTCGTCGGACTGCGGGTCGCCCGACGGATCGTCCCACCAGCGGTCCTCGGGCCCCCGGCGATTGGCGACGATCGCGGCGAACGGCGGGATGACCATGGCCACCACGCACATCCCCACCGCCGCCGGAACCGACCAGATCCGCACGACGGCCCACGCCAGGACGAAGAGCCCGACGCAGGTCCCCATCATGGCGAAGTAGAGGTGTCGCCGCCGCGCGTACATACCTCCAGCGTAGGACGGCGGCGCCCCTCGGGCACGAGCGACGGGGACGTTCACGCCGAAGGGCCGCACCCCAGGCGTCCAACCCGGTGGGTGCGGCCCTCGGCCGTGCGGGGAATCGGTCAGACCGCGATCGCGACCTCCGCGAGGCCGCCCTGCTGGGCGACGACCGTGCGGTCGGCGGTGGCGCCGGGCACGAGGGCGCGGAGGGTCCAGGTGCCCTCGGCCGCGTAGAAGCGGAACTGTCCGGTGGCGGAGGTCGGGACCTCCGCGGTGAACTCGCCGGTCGAGTCGAGGAGGCGGACGTAGCCCACCACCGGCTCGCCGTCGCGGGTCACCTGGCCCTGGATCGTGGTCTCACCGGGCTTGATCGTCGAGGGGTCCGGGCCGCCGGCCTTCGCTCCACACATGTCTTACTCCTGAAGAGGTCTTGAGAGGTCGGTCGGGGTCGACTACTTGTTGGCGCCGAGCTCGATCGGCACGCCCACCAGGGAGCCGTACTCGGTCCAGGAACCGTCGTAGTTCTTGACGTTCTCCACGCCGAGCAGCTCGTGCAGCACGAACCAGGTCAGCGCGGAGCGCTCACCGATGCGGCAGTAGGCGATGGTGTCCTTGGTCAGGTCGACGTTCTCCTGGGCGTAGAGCTCCTTGAGCTCGTCGTCCGACTTGAACGTGCCGTCGTCGTTGGCGTTCTTCGACCACGGGATGTTACGGGCGGTCGGCACGTGGCCCGGGCGCTGCGACTGCTCCTGCGGCAGGTGCGCCGGGGCGAGCAGCTTGCCGGAGAACTCGTCGGGCGAGCGGACGTCGACCAGGTTCTGCGAGCCGATGGCCGCCACGACGTCGTCGCGGAAGGCCCGGATCGAGGTGTTCTGCGCCTTCGCCGTGTAGTCCGTCGTGGCGCGCTCGGGCACCTCGGAGCCGTCGACCAGCTCGCGGGCGTCCAGCTCCCACTTCTTGCGGCCGCCGTCGAGGAGCTTCACGTTCTCGTGGCCGTACAGCTTGAAGTACCAGTAGGCGTAGGACGCGAACCAGTTGTTGTTGCCGCCGTAGAGGATCACCAGGGTGTCGTTGGCGATGCCCTTCTTCGACAGGAGCTTCTCGAAGCCCTCCTGGTCGATGAAGTCACGGCGGACCGGGTCCTGGAGGTCCTTGGTCCAGTCGATCCGGATGGCGTTCCGGATGTGGTTCTTCTCGTAGGCGGACGTGTCCTCGTCCACCTCGACGACGGCGATGTTCGGGTCGTCCAGGTGCTCCTGGACCCAGTCGGCGTCGACGAGGACGTCGCTGCGGCTCATGCTCTTTCTCCTCCGGGGCAGTTGCGGCGGGGCGTGCGAATGAGAGGGGTGCGCGCGCACTCCTGCGGGGAGCGGCGCACGGGTGCCCTGAGCTGGGCGGCTGGGAATGCGGAGGGCCGGTGGCCGCTACCGCTTCAGAAGGGGCGACAGAGCATGGCGGCAACGCGGCACAGGTCTACTGCCCGCCGCTTCGTGAGATCCGCCTGTCGCTTCATGGGCTCGATCGTAGGGACGGACAGGCGCGCGTGTCACCGGTGTGTCGTATCCTGAGACGCGATCGTCCGCTTTGTGAGAACAGATGAGCGCCCGGGCCGTCGTCCCACGGCTCCCGGGCGCTCGTTCCGCTCGTCACATCTGCCGTACGGACACCGGCGTCTCGCCTGTCGGACGGCCGACCCGGAAGGGGCCGGAAAGCGGCTCGTACGGCCTTCCGTCCCCGTGGACGCCTACCCGGCCAGCCGGACGTGCGAACCACGCACCGAGATCTCCACGCCGTCCGCGGCCGCCTGCACCTTGTCCAGCTTGATGCCGCCGGGCAGCTGGTCGATGGCCTGCTGGAAGTCGGTGATCTGGCGGACGCGGTTCTCGGCGAGCGCGAGGCCCTTGATCGCGGGCAGGGAGTCGGCGTGGACCTGCACCTTGTCGTTCTCGACGGTCACCGAGCTGAGCACCGACAGCGTCCGGTCCACGGGGATGGCACCGGCGACCGTGCCCTTGACCCGCACCGCGACCTTGATCTTGCCGTTGCCGCCGTCGGAGAGGCCGACGACGTCGGCCCGCACGCCCGGAACGAGCTCGGTCGGTTCGGATTTCGCGGTCTTCAGCAGCTCGTCGTAGGAGATGGTCGCGGTGCCGGTGGCCGTGGACGCGGTGGCGGAACTGTAGTCGCCGGAGAACTCGACGCCCTTCATGTGGGCCTTGAGGTCGTCGATACGGATCTTCTCGGTGCCCTTCCCGGTGGCCGCCTCGTAGTCCTTGATGCCCACCTCGACGTCGTCCAGGGAGCCGCCGGCGACCTGGGTGAGGAACGGGAATCCCTTGATGGACACGTCCGGGGTGGCCGCCAGGTTCTCCGTCGTCTTCAGCTTGTCGGCGGCCTCGCCCTCGGCGAAGTAGACGGCGACCCGGTCCGCGACCACGAACAGGCCGCCCAGGATCACGACGACGATCAGGAGTATTCGCAGGGCTCGCATGGTGGTGTCCCCCCGGGTCGGCAGCTGTCACGGGTGACCAACGCTAACGCTGCGAGCCATGACCGCAGGGAAATTGTCGATCACCTGTGACGTGCGGCACCGGTGACGTGGTGACCGTCAGCCCAGCGCGCGCCCCAGCACCCACACCACGGGCGCCGCCGCGGACAGCGGCAGGGCCACGCCCGCGGTGAAGTGCACGAAGCGGGACGGGTAGTCGTAGCCGGCGACCCGGTGGCCGATCAGGGCGCAGACCGCCGCGGCCGCGCCCAGCAGGGCGCCCTTCGCGCCCAGGCCCGTCATGCCGCCCACCGCGATGCCCGCGCCCGCCGCCGCGAGGAGCGAGACGACGACGGAGGCCGGGGTGGGCAGGGGAAGGGCACGGGCCAGGACGGCGACCGCCACCGCGGCCGCGCCGACCGAGACCGCGTCCGGGTCGGCCCCCAGGTAACCGGTGGCGATGATCGCCAGCGCCGAGGAGGCGACCGTCGCCATCAGTCCGTACATGCGCTCGTCCGGGGAGGCGTGCGAGCGGAGCTGGAGGACCAGCGCGAGCAGCACCCACACCCCGAGCGAACCGAGGATCGCGGCGACCGCGTGGTCACGGCCCGCCGCCAGCACCGCCCCGTCCGCCGTCAGCGCCCCCGCGAACGCCAGGGCGATGCCCTGTCGTGCCGGCCACATGCCGTTCAGGCGGAACCACCCCGCGGCCGTGAGCGCCTGGAGCAGCACCAGCGGCACGACCAGTGCGTACGAGCCGATCGCCGCCGTGCCGGCCAGGAGCAGCCCGAGCAGCGCCGTCAGCGCGGCCGGCTGCATGCCCGGCTCGATGATCGGGGAGCGGCCCTCGAGGCGGGCGCGCTGGGCGTCCGTGACACGGGAGTTGCCGGCGAGGGTGGCGGGTCCGTAGGCGGGTTCCTCCCCGGCCGGTGCCGCCTGCGGCTGCGCCATCGGGGGTTGTGCCGCCACGTCGTGGCCGGCCGCGGGCTCCTGGTGGGCCGGATCGGCGGCGGGCGGCTGCCCGTAGGTCTGCGGCGGGAGGTACGAGGTCTCCGCCGGGGACACCGGCGCGTGGGCCTGTGTCTCCCAGGTCTGGCCCTGCCACTGCTGGGTGTACTGCTGCTGGTCGTAACCGGCCTGGTCGTAACCGGCCTGGTCGTACCCCGGCTGGTGGTGGCCGGCCTGGTCGTACCCGGTCTGGTCGGGCCACGCCTGCGGGGCCGCCTGCGGCACCTGTTGCCGGTACGGGTCGTGTCCCCCGTATCCCTGGTACCCGTCGTATCCCTGGTGCCCCTCGTAGGGCCCGCCCTCGTACGGCTGATTGGTCATCGCTCACCCTCCTGCGAACGGCGGGAGCACCTCGACCGTGCCGCCCTCGGCCAGCCGTACCGTCTCATGTCCGCGAGTGCCCACGGGATCACCGTCGATGAGGAACGAGCATCGCCGCAGCACGCGCGCCAGTTCACCGGGGTGTCGCTCGCGCACCGCGTCCAGCGCCTCGGCGAGGGTCGCCGCGTCGTACGGCTCCTCGGCGACCCCGGCCGCGGCCTTCGCGGCGGCCCAATAGCGCACCGTGACCTTTGCCATCTCGTCCCTCGAGTCCATCGGCGGATCAGCATCCGCGCGTCAACACCGTCAGGCTAGCCCGCCCGCGCGGCCGCCCATTCCCCGATCCGGGTCAGCAGGTCGTCGGGCGCCGCGTGCTCGGCGTGGCCCATCCCCGGCTCCACCCAGAGTTCGCCGTGTTCACCGGCCGCGGCGGCCAGCATCCGGGGGTGGTCCAGGGGGAAGTAGCCGTCCCGGTCGCCGTGCACGATCAGGAGCGGGGCGGGGGCGATGTCCGGGACCGCCTGCACCGGGGACACCGGAACCGGGTCCCAATCGCGGTGGTGGATACGGGTCCGCAGGCCGTAGCGGCCCACCAGACGGCCCACGGGCCGCGTCACCAGCCAGTGCAGCCGTCGCATGGGGGCCGTACCCCGGTAGTACCAGCGGGCAGGGGCGCTGACCGAGACCACCGCGTCGACGTCCCGGTGCAGCGCCGCGTGCCGCAGCACCACCGAGCCGCCCATGGAGAAGCCGACCGTGACCACCCGCGTGTGCCCGAGCTCCCGCGCCCACCGCACCGCGGCCGCCAGGTCCAGCACCTCGCGGTCGCCCACCGTGGACCGCCCGCCGGAGCTCCCGTGCCCCCGGAAGGAGAAGGTGACGACGGCGCCGTGACGCGCGAGGAGGGCCGCGACGCGTCGCACGTGCGGGCGGTCCACGTCGCCGGTGAAACCGTGCGCGACGACGAACGCGAGGTCACGCGAGGGTGGCGCGGAGGCGTCGTATACGACCGCACCCGGGTTGTATACGGAATCGATGGAAATCCCGTCGGCCGTGTACAGAAACGTCCGCATAGGGGCGCGTCCACCCGTCTCGGGATTCGGACGAATGGTGGAACGTGCCGTATGACCTGCCGGACCGTTGCTCATGTGGGCTATTCTGCTGGCAGAGGACTCGGGCAGCGCAGCCCCCGGGTCCTTTTGTGCTTTCGGAAGCGTTGTATACGACGCGGGAAACCGCAGGTGTACGGGCCACCGGGATCGCAGAGCAGTGTCGAAGTGCCACAAACGTCCTCGCGGGGACCGAGGAGGAACCAGACGTATGAGTTCTCTGCTGCTCCTGACAAACGCCCTCCAGCCGTCGACGGAGGTGCTTCCGGCCCTCGGTCTGCTCCTGCACAACGTGCGGGTCGCTCCGGCGGAAGGCCCGGCGCTCGTCGACACCCCGGGCGCCGACGTCATCCTGATCGACGGGCGCCGCGACCTGCCCCAGGTCCGCAGCCTCTGCCAGCTGCTGCGCTCCACGGGCCCCGGATGCCCCCTCGTCCTGGTCGTGACCGAGGGCGGTCTCGCGGCCGTCACCGCCGACTGGGGCATCGACGACGTGCTGCTCGACACCGCCGGCCCGGCCGAGGTGGAGGCACGGCTGCGGCTGGCCATGGGCCGGCAGCAGATCGTCAACGACGACTCCCCGATGGAGATCCGCAACGGCGACCTGTCGGTCGACGAGGCGACGTACTCCGCCAAGCTCAAGGGCCGCGTTCTCGACCTGACCTTCAAGGAGTTCGAGCTCCTGAAGTACCTGGCGCAGCACCCGGGCCGCGTCTTCACCCGGGCCCAGCTGCTGCAGGAGGTCTGGGGGTACGACTACTTCGGCGGCACCCGGACCGTGGACGTCCACGTGCGACGGCTGCGCGCCAAGCTGGGTCCGGAGCACGAGTCCCTGATCGGAACCGTCCGGAACGTCGGTTATCGATTCGTTACTCCTGAAAAGGGCGACCGCTCCTCGGACGAGGCGAAGGCCAAGGCGGCCCAGGCAAAGCGGGAAGATGCGGACGCATCGGCCGTCCTGGACGGCGTAGAAATGTCGGCCGACGCCTGACGGGCGCGCGGGCAGGGCATTGCTTCCGCACAGAGAAGCTCGGATACGCCCTGCCCAGAGCGGGTCCATCCGCGTAGACTCCGCGCGTGGCCAAGGTGACTCGGGATGATGTGGCGCGGCTGGCGGGAACTTCCACCGCCGTGGTCAGCTATGTCATCAACAACGGACCCCGGCCGGTCGCCCCGGCCACGCGCGAGCGTGTCCTCGCCGCGATCAAGGAACTGGGGTACCGGCCGGACCGGGTCGCCCAGGCCATGGCCTCGCGGCGCACCGATCTCATAGGCCTGATCATCCCGGACGCCCGCCAGCCCTTCTTCGGGGAGATGGCGCACGCGGTCGAGCAGGCCGCGTCCGAGCGCGGCAAGATGGTTCTGGTCGGCAACACCGACTACGTCGGCGAACGCGAGGTCCACTATCTGCGCGCCTTCCTCGGCATGCGCGTCTCGGGCCTGATCCTGGTCAGCCACGCGCTCAACGACCTCGCCGCCGCCGAGATCGAGGCCTGGGACGCCCGGGTGGTGCTGCTGCACGAGCGCCCCGAGGCCATCGACGACGTCGCCGTCGTCACGGACGACCTGGGCGGCGCCCACCTCGCCGTACGCCACCTGCTGGAGCACGGCTACGAGTACGTCGCCTGTATGGGCGGCACCGCAGAGACGCCCTCCGTCGGCGACCCGGTCTCCGACCACGTCGAGGGCTGGCGGCGCGCGATGGAAGAGGCCGGGATCCCGACCGAGGGCCGCCTGTTCGAGGCGCCGTACAACCGCTACGACGCGTACCAGGTCGCCCTGGACGTCCTGTCCGGCCCCGACCGCCCTCCCGCGGTCTTCTGCTCCACCGACGACCAGGCGATCGGCCTGCTGCGTGCGGCGCGCGAGCTGCGCATCGACGTGCCCGGGGAGCTGGCGGTGGCCGGCTTCGACGACATCAAGGAAGCGGCGCTGGCCGATCCGCCTCTGACAACGATCGCATCGGACCGGTCCGCGATGGCCCGCGCGGCCGTGGACCTCGTGCTCGACGACGGCCTGCGGGTGGCGGGGTCCCGCCGGGAGCGGCTGAAGACCTTCCCGTCCCGGCTGGTGCTCCGGAAGTCCTGCGGCTGCGAATGACGCTTCCCGGGTCTCCGTGAGAATCGTCTGAGAACCGTTGAAGGCTGGCCGAGAGCCTTCCCGGGCCGCCGAGAAGGCTCTTTATATCGGGCAAACAAGGTTCTGCCGGGCTTCTCAGGGAGCACTCAGGAAGCTCTCATGGTCGCGGGACAAGCTCTCTGTATGACCGAGAGCTTCCGCCGCCGCGGCGAGTACGAGATCCCCCCGGGCGACGCCTACCAGGGCGCGTACCCCCAGCAGCAGCATGCCTCCGCCCCCGTGAACCCCGAGTGGCCGCCCCCGCCGGCGTACCGGCCCGCGCAGCCGGTCGCCGCCGAGCCCACCACCGTGTGGCCGGGCGAGGCCACGGCGACGGCCGCTCCCCACGGCGGTCACGGCGGTCACGGCGGAGGCACGGCTCTCCTGCCCACCGTCCCGGCGGACGGCGGCCCGGCGCACGCGCCGAAGAAGCGCACCCGCGGCCCCATGACGCTGCTCGCCGCGGTGGCGATCGTCGCGGCCGCCGTGGGCGGCGGCACGGCGTACGCCTTCCAGGAGCTGACCGGCAAGGACACCGTCACCTCCAGCAGCACCAGCACGAACGTGGTGCCCTCCAGCAAGAAGGGCGACGTCGCCGCCATCGCCTCGGCGGTCAGCCCGAGCGTGGTCGAGATCAACGCGACGCTCGGCAACGGCTCCTCGACCGGCTCCGGCGTGATCATCACCAGCGACGGCGAGATCGTCACCAACAACCACGTCGTCTCCGGCGCCTCGTCGATCAAGGTGCGGACCAGCGACGGCACGTCGTACGCAGCCGAGGTCGTCGGCACGGACAGCTCCAAGGACCTCGCCCTCATCAAGCTGCCGCACGCCTCCGGTCTGAAGCCCGCCACCCTCGGCAACTCCGACGGGGTCCAGGTCGGCGACACGGTCGTGGCGATCGGTTCCCCCGAGGGGCTGACCGGCACCGTCACCAGCGGCATCGTCTCCGCGCTCGCCCGTGACGTGACCGTCTCGACGGACGAGAACCAGGGCCAGGGCCAGGGCCGGGGCGGCGACGGCCGGTGGCCGTTCCAGTTCGGCGGCCGGCAGTTCAACGGCGACACCGGTTCCTCGACCACGACCTACAAGGCGCTCCAGACCGACGCGTCCCTCAACCCCGGCAACTCGGGCGGCGCGCTGATCGACGCCGCCGGCAACATCATCGGCATCAACTCCGCGATGTACTCGGCCGGTTCGGACTCCTCCTCGTCCTCCTCGGACGCGGGCAGCGTCGGCCTCGGCTTCGCGATCCCCATCAACACCGTCAAGTCCGACCTGGCCAAGCTGCGGGCGGGCTCCACCAGCTGACACGCCCCCGCGCGCGAGTAGGGAGTACGTCATGATCAAGCAGGTTTCGCACCCCGTGGCCGACAACGGACCGGCCGGCTTCACCCTGTCCCTCGAAGTGGCGTACGAGCTCCATGCCCCGGCGGCGCCGGCCCGGGCCCCGGAGATCGCGGCGCCCCAGCTGATGGGCCTGCGGATGCCCGCGGCCCGCCCGCACCTGTACAAGGTTCCGCTGAAGCGGCTGACCGCGGTACGCGGCTGACGGCGCTCACCCGGCAGACCGGAATCATGCGACGCTGAGAGAGCCCCCACGACCCACCGCACCCCCGAGGAACCGCGAGCGATGAGCCCCGCCGATGGCGACCGTGATCCCCAGCGCATCCTGATCGTCGACGACGAGCCGGCCGTGCGCGAAGCACTGCAGCGCAGCCTCGCCTTCGAGGGGTACGACACCGAGGTCGCGGTCGACGGCGCGGACGCCCTGGAGAAGGCCACCGCGTACCGGCCCGACCTGGTCGTCCTGGACATCCAGATGCCCCGCATGGACGGTCTGACGGCGGCCCGTCGCATCCGCGGCGCCGGTGAGACGACGCCGATCCTGATGCTGACGGCCCGCGACACGGTCGGCGACCGGGTCACCGGTCTCGACGCGGGCGCCGACGACTACCTGGTCAAGCCGTTCGAGCTGGACGAGCTGTTCGCCCGTATCCGCGCGTTGCTGCGGCGCAGCTCGTACGCGGCGGCCGTGGCGGGCGGGGCCGAGGAGAACGAGGCGCTCACCTTCGCCGACCTGCGCATGGACCTCGCCACCCGGGAGGTCACGCGCGGCGGGCGTCAGGTGGAGCTGACCCGCACGGAATTCACGCTGCTGGAGATGTTCATGGCACACCCCCGCCAGGTCCTCACCCGTGAGCAGATCCTGAAGGCGGTGTGGGGCTTCGACTTCGAGCCGTCCTCGAACTCGCTTGACGTGTACGTCATGTACCTGCGCCGCAAGACCGAGGCGGGCGGCGAGCCGCGACTCGTGCACACGGTCCGGGGTGTGGGGTACGTGCTGCGACAGGGTGGGGCGGAGTGAAGAGTCTCAGCCACCGCTTCCGGAAGCTGCCCCTCCGCGCCCGCCTGTCGATGCTGGTCGCGGCGGCGGTGGCGTTCGCGGTGGCGGCGGTTTCGGTCACCTGTTGGTTCATCGTGCAGGGCAAGTTGTACACCGAGCTCAACGACGACCTGAAGAGCGGCATCCCCCGGGCACTGCCGGAGACGCAAGTGGCGACAGCGCTGGAGAGCTGTCCTCAGTCGCCGTCGGACTTCCCGTTCGGGGCCCGGTTCAAGGGTTACTTCCAGCTAGTCAAGTCCGACGGCCAGGCGTGCCTCTTCGGCGGTTCGCCGACCCTGGTGAAGGTGACCGACAGCGACAAGAACGTGGCGAAGGATCCGAACCCCCACAGCGGCCAGTTGCGCAACGGTGTCGACAAGGACGGCAACCCGGTGCGCGTACTGACAACAGCTCTCGTCGTCGACTACGACTTCGGCCGCAAGGGCGTGGCCCCCAACGCCGCCCTGATGATCGCTGTCCCCCTCAAAGGCACCCAGTCCACCCTCAACGAACTCGCCCTGTTCCTCCTTTTCGTCTCCGGCGTAGGAGTCATCGGTGCCGGAGCCGCCGGCCTCGCCGTCGCCCGTGCGGGCCTGCGCCCCGTCGACAAGCTCACCGAGGCGGTCGAACACGTCGCCAGGACCGAAGACCTGACGATCCGCATCCCGGTCGAGGAGGACAGCGACGACGAGATCGCCCGGCTCTCCCGGTCGTTCAACTCGATGACCACGGCCCTGGCCAGCTCGCGCGAGCTCCAGCAGCAGCTCATCGCGGACGCCGGGCACGAGCTGCGAACCCCCCTGACCTCCCTCCGTACGAACATAGAACTCCTCACCCGCAGCGAGGAGACGGGCCGCCCCATCCCCCCGGCGGACCGCAAGGCGCTGCTCGCCTCGGTGAAGGCGCAGATGACGGAGCTGGCCGCCCTCATCGGCGATCTGCAGGAGCTGTCCCGCTCGGAGGGCCAGCGCGGCGAACGCGTTCAGGTGGTCGCCTTCCACGAGACCGTGGATGCCGCCCTGCGCCGCGCCCGCCTGCGCGGCCCCGAGCTGACGATCACGGCGGACGTGCAGCCCTGGTTCGTCCGGGCGGAGCCGTCCGCGCTGGAGCGTGCCGTGGTCAACGTCCTCGACAACGCGGTGAAGTTCAGTCCCGAGGGCGGCACGATCGACGTGGTCCTGGAGAAGGGTGTGCTGTCGGTCCGCGATCACGGCCCCGGCATCCCCGACGAGGAACTCCCCCACGTCTTCGACCGCTTCTGGCGGTCCCCGAGCGCACGGGCCCTGCCGGGCTCGGGCCTGGGCCTGTCCATCGTCGCCCGCACGGTCCAGCAGGCCGGCGGCGAGGTGTCCCTGGCCGGCGCGCAGGGCGGCGGCACGGTGGCGACCGTACGACTGCCGGGGGCACCGACGCCGCCGCCCGACATGCCGTGACCGGCCGCCGTCGAGCACCTTCCTGACCTGGGGTGCCCCGCCCTACGATCACCTCGGACACACGCGTGAGGGGGCTCGGTGGGCGGGGTCGGGATCGGACGGGAGTACCGCAGGCGCAGGAAGACACCGTCCGGGCAGAGGCTGGTCGGGACTCTCTCCCTGCTGTTCATCAGCGTCTACCGCCTGGTGCACGACCACGCCGTTCCCTGGCGGGTCGCGCCGCTCCTCGCCGGTCCGTGCGTTCTGCTGCTCGCCAGGCTGACGCTGTACATGCGGCGCGGCCGCACCCTGGTCGGTCCGCACGGGGTCACGGCCAGGCGGGCCCTGACCGAACGCACCCGCGCCTGGCCCGATGTCTACGACATCCGCGTCGAGCACATACCGAAGGCCCCGGCGCACGCCAGGAAGTGGATCACCTACCTGTACGGCACCGACGGCGGGCGGTTCGTCCTGCCGCACCTCGACGACTGGCAGCTGGACGACCCCCGGGCCGAGGTCGCCGCTCTGCGGGAGGACGCCGCCCGGTACCGCGGCATGGCCTGGGAGCGGCGCCCGGAGGTGGAGGAGCGGATCCGGCGGCGGACCGGGCACCGCAAGGCCTGGGAGCAGGCGACCACCGGGGCGGCCATCGTGTTCGGGTGCATGTTCCTGCTGTGCCTCGTTCTGGTGTTCACCACGTACCACCCGTCGGTACCACTGCTGCTCCTGTGGATCCCGCTGGCCTCCTTCGCCCTGCTCGCCGCGCTGCTGCACTGGCGCTGGGCGTCCCGGGTGTCCGCCGCAGCGGAATGACCCTGGGATCGGTTCTCAGGGTCATTCCGGAACCGGAACGCTGTTCGTCACAGCCTTCGTGAAGGACAGGGTCCCGGTACGGCTACTGCACGACGGTGATCCGGTTCGCGGCCGGAGGCGCGATCGGCGACGCGGCGGAGGAGTTGGCCGTCAGGTACTTCTCCAGGGCGGTCAGGTCGTCCGTGCCGACGAGGTCGTCGGTGCCCTGTCCGAGGGTGGTGAAGCCGTCGCCGCCGCCCGCGAGGAAGCTGTTGGTCGCGACGCGGTAGGTGGCGGCCGGATCGATGGCCGCGCCGTTCAGCCGGATCGAGTCGGTGACCACCCGGTCCGCGCCGGTCTTCGTCAGGTCCAGCGTGTACGTCAGGCCCGAGGAGGGCTGGAGGATCTTCGGCGCGGCCGCGTTCGCACCGCTCACCTGCTCCTTGAGCGCCTGGACCAGCTGGGCTCCGGTGAAGTTCTGCAGGTTCACCGTGTTGGAGAAGGGCTGGACGGTGAAGCCCTCGGCGTAGGTGACGACCCCGTCGCCCTCGCCGCCCTTGGCCGCGTAGGTCAGGCCCGCCCGGACGCCGCCCGGGTTCATCAGCGCGAGGTCGGTCTCCGGGTCCAGCTCCTTGCCGTACGCCAGCTGAGCGTCCGCGATCAGGTCGCCCATCGGGGACTCGGTGCCGGTGTTGTTGACGTCGGCCGAGATGTAGCCGATGGCGCGGTTGCCGATCGGGGCGGCCAGGGTGTTCCACCTGCCGATCAGCGCCGTCATGTCGGGCGCCTTGGCGACGTCCCGGGTGACCACGTGGTTCGCCGACTTCACGGACGTACGGGCGATGTCGCCCGTCCAACGGTCGTACGTCAGCGTGGTGTCCGTGTAGAGGCGGCCGAAGGACGCGGCCGAGGTGACCATGCGCGGCCTGCCCGACGGGTCCTTGATCGTGCACACGTACGCCGTGTGGGTGTGGCCGGTGACGAGCGCGTCCACGGCGGGCGTGACGTTCTTCGCGATGTCGACGATCGGGCCGGAGATGCCGTCACCGGCGCCGGGCGAGTCGCAGTTGTAGTTGTACGAGGAGGAGGCCGGGAAGCCGCCCTCGTGGATCAGCGCCACGATCGACTGGACGCCCTGGCGCTGGAGCACCTTGGCGTACTTGTTGATCGTCTCCACCTCGTCCTTGAACTCGAGCCCCTTCACCCCGTCCGCGGAGACGATGTCCGGGGTGCCCTCCAGGGTGACGCCGATGAAGCCGATCCTGACGTCCTTCTTCTTCCAGACCCAGTACGGCTTGAGGATCGGCTTGCCGGTCTTCTCGTCCAGGACGTTGGCGGCCAGGTAGGGGAAGTCCGCGCCCTCGAACTCCTTGTCGTTGTAGCAGCCGTCCGTCGGGTGACAGCCGCCGTTCTGCAGCCGGGCCAGTTCCTTGGCACCCTCGTCGAACTCGTGGTTGCCCACCGAGGTGACGTCAAGGTCGAGCTTGTTGAGCGCCTCGATGGTGGGCTCGTCGTGGAACAGGCCGGAGATGAGCGGCGAGGCGCCGACCAGGTCGCCCCCGGCCGCGGTGACGGAGTACGGGTGGCCCTGGCGGGCCTGGCGCAGGTGGGTGGCGAGGTACTCGACACCACCGGCGTCGACGTTCTTCGTCGTGCCGTCCGCCTGGAGTTCGGTGACCCGGCCGGAGGAGCCGGACGGCGGTTCGAGGTTGCCGTGCAGGTCGTTGAAGGAGAGGAGCTGGACGTCCTGGTAACGGCTCGGCAGATGACCGCCGCCCCTGTTGTCGTGCGCGTCCGCCGGGAGCGCGGAGGCGAGGGCCGCGGCGGTGGCGAGACTCGCCGCGGCCGCGAGAAGGGCGTACGTACGGCGTCCGGCGGGGCGGGACGGATGGGACGTGGCCGGCATGGGACCCCCCTGTGGGTCGGCTGTGGTGAGTGGCCCGATCGGGCGCAGCCTAGGGTCAACGCGCGTAGCGCGACAGGGGGTTCGCGGTTACATCCTGGTTGCCCTTTGCCGATTCCTTTGCCGCCACTTTGCGGGGACCTCGCCGTACCCTCATACGCATGACCAGCGACGACACCGTACGGCCCTTTTCCTCCCGATCCATCGAGACCTTCTCCGAGCTCTCCCCGGACCAGGCCGAGGCCGTGCTCGGGCTGCTCACGGAGGCCGCCCGGTCCGACGGCCAGCAGCCGGTGTCCGAGCAGGGACGCCTGCAACTGCACGGCGGGGCGCGCGCGGGCGTCTCTCATCTGCTGCTGACCGTCGGCGGCCAACTCGTCGGCTACGCCCAGCTGGAGGACACGGACCCGGTGGAGGCACCGGCCGCCGAACTGGTCGTGCACCCCTCGCACCGCGGACACGGACACGGGCGGGCGCTCGGCTCGGCCCTGCTGGCCGCGTCCGGCAAGCGGCTGCGGGTGTGGGCGCACGGCGGCCACTCAGCCGCCCGGCACCTGGCCCAGGTCCTGGGACTGACGCTGTTCCGCGAACTCCGCCAGATGAGGCGGCCGTTGACCGATCTGGAGCTGCCCGAGCCCAAGCTGCCCGACGGCGTGACCGTACGCACCTTCGTGCCGGGGCAGGACGACGCGGCCTGGCTCGCCGTCAACGCCGCCGCCTTCGCGCACCACCCCGAGCAGGGCTCCCTCACCCAGCGCGACCTCGACGACCGAAAGTCCCAGCCGTGGTTCGACCCGGCCGGCTTCTTCCTCGCCGAGCGTGAAGGGGAGCTGATCGGCTTCCACTGGACCAAGGTGCACCCCGAGGAGAGGCTCGGCGAGGTGTACGTGCTCGGGGTGTCCCCGGGCGCCCAGGGCGGCGGGCTCGGCAAGTCCCTCACCACGATCGGGCTGCGGCACCTGGCCGCACAGGGACTGCCCACGGCGATGCTCTACGTCGACGCCGACAACAAGTCCGCCGTGTCGGTGTACGAGCGGCTCGGCTTCATGACGCACGAGACCGATCTGATGTACCGCACCGAGACCTGACGTACGGGCCCGGGCATCACGGCCGGCGCGGACACGACACGTACCACCCGGTAACCAATGCCCGCCCGGCCCCGGCCGCTCCGGCCGGCCCGGCAACGCCTTCGCCGCACTGCTGCTGCGTCGCGCGCAGGGGTGCGGCGGGGCGGGAACGCCGGCGGCTGCCGCCCCTGCCACGGGGAGAGGCGTACGCTGCGCCGCCTTCGGCGGCGCACGGGGATCCGGTCGGCGTGGACGCCCGGGAGCCGCCCCCGCATATCCCGCACGTCATGTCTCCGTAACCATCGATTCAGAAGAGCTTGCGACGCTCAGCCAATGAAGCCCGCCGTGCCAGAGCCTTCGCCGCCCCCCGAGGGGTTCGCGGGAGACGGGGCAGTGACGCTCCCACCCGCACTTTCCGACGCGCCCATAACGCTGGTGGCGCGGAAGAATGGGGTCATGAGCCAGCCAAACACCCAGGCACAGGTCCAGCACGCGCAGCCCTCCGTGGGCTCCATAGCCGCACACCGCCCGCACACCGTGGCGGCGGCGGTCTCCGACCTGGAACCCGACATCGATGCCGACCTCGACGCGTACGAGGAGTCGCAGGCTGACGGGGTCCAGCTGCCGCAGGGTCGTTTCCTCGACCGGGAGCGCAGCTGGCTCGCGTTCAACGAGCGTGTCCTCGAGCTGGCCGAGGACCCGAACACGCCCCTCCTCGAACGGGCGAATTTCCTGGCGATCTTCGCCAGCAACCTGGACGAGTTCTTCATGGTCCGGGTCGCCGGTCTGAAGCGCCGTATCGCGACGGGTGTCGCCACCCGCTCGGCCTCCGGTCTCCAGCCCCGTGAAGTGCTGGAGATGATCTGGGCCCGGTCGCGCGAGCTCATGGCCCGGCACGCCGCCTGCTACCACGAGGACGTCGCGCCCGCCCTCGCGGAGGAGGGCATCCACCTGGTCCGCTGGAACGAGCTCACCGAGAAGGAGCAGGCACGGCTCTTCACGCTCTTCCGGCACCAGATCTTCCCGGTCCTCACCCCCCTCGCGGTCGACCCGGCGCACCCCTTCCCCTACATCTCCGGCCTGTCCCTGAACCTGGCCGTCGTCGTGCGGAACCCGGTCAGCGGCCACAAGCACTTCGCCCGGGTGAAGGTGCCTCCGCTGCTGTCCCGCTTCCTGGAGGCCGCCCCGGGCCGGTACGTCCCCCTGGAGGACGTCATCGCCGCCCACCTCGAGGAGCTCTTCCCGGGCATGGAGGTCCTCGAGCACCACGCCTTCCGGCTCACCCGGAACGAGGACCTGGAGGTCGAGGAGGACGACGCCGAGAACCTGCTCCAGGCCCTGGAGAAGGAGCTCATGCGGCGCCGCTTCGGGCCCCCGGTGCGTCTGGAGGTCGAGGAGTCCATCGACCGCGAGGTCCTGGACCTGCTGGTGCGCGAGCTGAAGATCGGCGAGGCCGAGGTCTACCCGCTGCCGGGTCCCCTGGACCTCACGGGCCTCTTCCGCATCCACGGCCTCGACCGCCCCGAGCTGAAGTACCCGAAGTTCGTCGCGGGCACCCACCGCGACCTCGCGGAGGTCGAGTCCGCGTCGGCGCCCGACATCTTCGCGGCCCTGCGCAACCGGGACGTGCTCCTGCACCACCCGTACGACTCGTTCTCCACGTCCGTGCAGGCCTTCCTGGAGCAGGCCGCCGCCGATCCGGACGTCCTCGCGATCAAGCAGACCCTGTACCGGACCTCCGGCGACTCCCCGATAGTCGACGCGCTCATCGACGCCGCCGAGTCCGGCAAGCAGGTCCTCGTCCTGGTCGAGATCAAGGCCCGCTTCGACGAGCACGCCAACATCAAGTGGGCGCGCAAGCTGGAGGAGGCCGGCTGCCACGTCGTGTACGGCCTCGTCGGCCTGAAGACCCACTGCAAGCTGTCCCTGGTGGTCCGTCAGGAGGGCGACACCCTGCGGCGGTACAGCCACGTCGGCACGGGCAACTACCACCCGAAGACGGCCCGGCTGTACGAGGACCTGGGGCTGCTGACGGCGGACCCGCAGGTCGGCGCCGACCTGTCCGACCTGTTCAACCGGCTGTCGGGCTACTCGCGCCGGGAGACGTACCGCCGTCTGCTGGTCGCGCCCAAGTCCCTGCGCGACGGCCTGATCTCACGGATCGACAAGGAAGTCCAGCACCACCGTGCGGGCCGCCCCGCCTTCGTCCGCATCAAGGTCAACTCGATCGTCGACGAGGCGCTCATCGACGCGCTCTACCGCGCCTCCCAGGCGGGCGTGCCGGTCGACGTGTGGGTGCGCGGCATATGCGCGCTGCGGCCGGGCGTCCCCGGCCTGTCCGAGAACATGCGCGTCCGGTCCGTGCTCGGCCGCTTCCTGGAGCACTCGCGGGTCTTCGCCTTCGGCAACGGCGGCGAGGCCGAGGTGTGGATCGGCAGCGCGGACATGATGCACCGCAACCTCGACCGGCGGATCGAGGCCCTGGTCCGGGTCACCGACCCGGCCCACCGAGCCGCGCTGAACCGGTTCCTCGAGACCGGCATGTCCGACTCCACCTCCTCCTGGCACCTGGGCCCGGACGGCGAGTGGACACGGCACGCGACCGACGCGGACGGACAGCCCCTGCGCAACGTCCAGGAGATGCTCATAGACGCCCGGAGGCGCCGGCGTGGCACAGCAGCACCTTGACCCGACGGACCCCACGGCCGGGGTGGTGACGGGTGACGCCCTCGCGGGCTACCTGCGCGCCCAGGCCACAGAGTTCCTCCGCGCGCTGCGGCTGCACCGGGAGACCGGGGTGGCCGCGAGCGCGGAAGAGTCCGTCGACGCCGCGCGCGCCCTGCGCCGCTCGGCCCGCCGCATCAGCGGCAGCCTGCACACCTTCCGCCCGCTCCTCGAAGCCGGCTGGTCGGAGGAGATGCGCCCCGAACTGGCCTGGCTCTCGGGGACGTGGGGGCTGGAACACTCCTACGAGGCCCGGCTGGAACGGCTGCTGGCGGCGCTGCACCGGCTGTCGGGTTCCACGGCGTTCCCCGCGCAGGCCGTCGACCCGGCGGGCCCGCCCGGCGCCCGGGGCATGGCGGCCCCGGAACGCGGCAACCTCACCGTCGGCGCGGCGAAGGCCGGCGCCCTGCTCGAACGCCAGCTCACCCTCGCCCGGACCCGCGCCCACTCCACCGCTCTGCAGGCGCTCGGCTCCTCCCGTTTCCACGCGGTCGCCGACAAGGTCGCCGTGCTCGCCAGCGAGGTCCCGCTCACCCCGGCCGCCTCGAGCACCGACCTGCGCCCGCAGGCCGGCGCCGCCGAGGAGCGGCTCACGGACGCGATCGCCGCCCTGCCCCTGGTCACCGCCGGCCACCCGTACAACGCGGAGGCCCTGATCCACGGCCTGTCCCCGGATCCGTCCCCCCACCCCCAGGACGGTCCCTGGCACCAGGTCCGGCTGCTGCTGCGCCTGCACCGTTACGCGCGCGAGGTCCTGTACGGGCCGGGCGCCCCCGTCGACGTGCGGCTGCTCGCGGCCGGGCGGTCGCTGAACCGGCACCGTGACGCCTCGGAGGCGGCCGCGGCGGCGGCGCAGGCGGCCCGCACGCCCCGCATCGCCCCGGCGACGGCGTACGCCCTCGGCGTGCTCCACGCCGACCAGCGGCACGAGGTGGAGGCGGCGAGGTTCGCGTTCCAGCAGTCCTGGCAGAAACAGGCGGTCAGCGCACCCTGACCCTCGCGAGGAGGCGGTGAGAGCACTGGTGACGCACGCGAAGGAATCCATCGTCCAGGCCGCGGGCTGTGTCCTGTGGCGCCGCTCCCCGGTCGACGGGGAGCTGGAGGTCTGTCTCATCCACCGGCCGAAATACGACGACTGGTCCCACCCCAAGGGCAAGCTCAAGCGGGGCGAGGACCCGAGGGCCGGTGCACTGCGCGAGGTGGCCGAGGAGACCGGCTGCGACGCCGACCTCGGAGCCGAGCTGCCGACCCTGCGCTATCTGGCCAACGGCCGTCCCAAACAGGTCCGCTACTGGGCGGCCGAGGCCGTCGCGGGCCGCTTCACCCCGAACGACGAGGTGGACCGCCTCCTGTGGCTCCCGCCCGCCGCGGCCCGCGGCCGGCTGACCCAGCCCCGGGACCGGGACCTCGTCGACGAGCTCGTACGGCGGCTCGAACTCGCCTAGAGGCCCTGTCGCCCGCAAGCGGCCCGCGGACCGGTCTCAGCCGGTCGCCGTGTGCCCCTCCGCGTCGGTGCGGGCCTGGCTTCTGGCGCGGCGGGCCGGGCCGCGCCAGCCGCATGTGCAGCGGGCCACGCAGAAGCGGCCCTGTTCGTACGTCGTCGTCTGGTGTTCCTGCCCCTGCCGGACCCGCTCCGGACCGTCCTGCTGCGTCACGGTGACAACGTTACCGAGGTCGGAGTAAAGGGTCGCCATGCCCACGGTAGGCCTTCGTCCGCGCGTGACGGCACGCCCCTGCTCGTCGTTACCGGAACGACAGGGGCCGTGACGGACATACCGGCTGGGGGTAGGCAGGCGATGGATCGGCGGCAGCGCAGGCACTCGGGCGGGACGGTCGTCGCGGTGGGGCTCATGGTCGGACTCGGTGTCGGCTGCGCCACGGGGTGCGCCGGGAGCGGGGCCGCCGCCGAGGACGCGCGCGACGCGGGCGACCCGGTCGCCGTGCTGCACCGCGCAGCCGACCTGCTGCGGGAAGCGGGCACCTCGAAGGCGAGCACATCGATGGAGATGGCCACCGGCGGCACCCGGGTCACCATCCGCGGCAAGGGCGTCTACGACTACCGCAGACAGCTCGGCCGGCTCACCGTGCAGCTGCCGCAGGACCCGGCGGGCACGGCCGAGCACCGCCCGATCACGGAGCTGCTCGCGCCGGGTGCCCTGTTCATGAAGAACCGGGGTGCCGGTGTGCCCGCCGACAAGTGGGTCCGGGTCGAGACGGCCACGCTCTCCGACGGGAACCTCGTGACGGGCGGGGCGACGGACCCGTACGCGGCCGCGGAGCTGCTGCGCGGAACGCGGACGGCGTCCTTCGTGGGGCGGACCGAGGTCGGCGGAGCGGCCGTGCGGCACTTCCGCGGCACCGCCGATCTCGGTGCGGCGGCCCGGACCGCCTCGGCGGGCAACCGCGAGGCACTCGAGGCGGCGGCGAAAGGGTTCGCCACGGCCCGGGTGCCGTTCGACGTCTACCTCGACGACCAGGGCCGCATCCGCAAGCTCAGGCAGCACTTCAGCTTCGTCAACGGGCAGCAGAAGACCGCCGTGGCGGTCGCCTCGACCACGTTGCTGTACGACTTCGGCGCCTCCGCGGACGTACGGCTGCCGCGCTCGAAGGACATCTACGCCGGCCGGATCGCAGAGAACCAGCCAGAGAACTAGCCGGTAACCATCTCGCGAATTAGCCCGTCCGTGCCATGCGCGGTGTGTAGACCGCTGCCTACTCTAGGAATTCGGTAACGGCAGAGAAGAGGTGATGCACGTGGCTCCGGTCGGCGGTACGGCAGTTCAGGACCACGTGGCCCTCGCCGAGATCGAGCTGTGCGGAGACCTGATCATCGCGGCCTCGGCCGCCCACGAGGACCGGCTCAGCCTTGAGAGCATCGACGAGGTGCTGAAAGTGGCCCAGGAACGTGACACCTCCGGCCAGTAGGCCGGGTGTCCGACGGGCGGGCGGGGGAACCGCCCGCCCGGTGACTCCTCCCGCACTCGGCCCCGTGCACGGTCAGGTGCGCAGCAGCCGCCCGATCGCCTTCGTCGCCTCGTCCACCTTCGCGTCGATCTCACTGCCACCCTTGACCGCCGCGTCCGCGACGCAGTGCCGCAGGTGCTCCTCCAGGAGCTGCAGCGCGAAGGACTGCAAGGCCTTCGTGGAGGCGGACACCTGCGTGAGTATGTCGATGCAGTAGACGTCCTCGTCGACCATCCGCTGGAGCCCGCGGATCTGCCCCTCGATCCGGCGCAGCCGTTTGAGGTGCTCGTCCTTCTGCTTGTGGTAACCGTGCGTGACACTCTCGTGCGCGCCCTCGGAGGGCGCCGTGGCTCCGGCCTCGGTGGTCGTCATCGCGTCCTCCAGACGTATACCCCTAGTGGGTATATCGTAACGAATTTTGCTGGGTATAGGGCCCTTGGAGCGCCCCCGTGATGATCGATCTGTCCGATGGGCGACACTGGAGGACGGCCCGATAGCCGTGGCCGGATATTGCGCCTAGCATCAGCCCGACCGAAACCGAAGCACCCCGAGGACCCCACGTGCGCTTTCGTCTGACCCCCAGGGAGACGAGCTTCTACGACATGTTCGCCGCATCCGCGGACAACATCGTCACCGGCTCGAAACTCCTGATGGAACTGCTCGGGGCGGACGCTTCCGCCCGGGCCGAGATCGCAGAGCGTATGCGGGCAGCGGAACACGCGGGTGACGACGCCACGCACGCGATCTTCCACCAGCTGAACTCCTCGTTCATCACGCCGTTCGACCGCGAGGACATCTACTCCCTCGCGTCCTCCCTCGACGACATCATGGACTTCATGGAGGAGGCCGTCGACCTGGTCGTCCTCTACAACGTCGAGGAACTGCCGAAGGGCGTCGAGCAGCAGATCGAGGTGCTGGCACGGGCGGCCGAGCTGACCGCCGAGGCCATGCCGAACCTGCGCACCATGGACAACCTCACCGAGTACTGGATCGAGGTCAACCGGCTGGAGAACCAGGCCGACCAGATCCACAGAAAGCTTCTCGCCCACCTCTTCAACGGCAAGTACGACGCGATCGAGGTCCTGAAGCTCAAGCAGATCGTGGATGTGCTCGAGGAAGCGGCGGACGCCTTCGAGCACGTGGCGAACACGGTGGAGACCATCGCCGTCAAGGAGTCCTGAGGCGTCGATGGACACCTTCGCCCTGGTCGTGACCATCGCGGTCGCGCTCTTCTTCACGTACACGAACGGCTTCCACGACTCGGCCAACGCCATCGCCACCTCGGTGTCGACCCGGGCGCTGACGCCCCGGGCGGCGCTGGCGATGGCCGCCGTCATGAACCTCGCCGGCGCCTTCCTGGGCTCCGGTGTCGCCAAGACGGTCAGCGAGGGACTGATCGAGACGCCCGAGGGCAGCAAGGGGATGGGCATCCTCATCGCCGCGCTGCTCGGTGCGATCACCTGGAACCTGATCACCTGGTACTTCGGCCTGCCGTCCTCCTCCTCGCACGCCCTGTTCGGCGGCCTGGTGGGCGCGGCACTGGCGGGCGGCACGACGGTGCTGTGGAACGGGGTGGTCGACAAGGTCGTCATCCCGATGTTCCTGTCGCCGATCGTGGGTCTCATCGTCGGCTACCTGGTCATGACGGCGATCATGTGGATCTTCCGGCGGTCCAATCCGCACAAGGCCAAGCGGGGCTTCCGGATCGCGCAGACGGTGTCCGCGGCCGGCATGGCGCTCGGACACGGTCTGCAGGACGCACAGAAGACCATGGGTGTCGTGGTGATGGCACTGGTCATTTCCGGCCACGAGACCTACGGCGATCCGATCCCGGTGTGGGTGAAGATCGTCTGCGCGGTGATGCTGTCCCTCGGCACGTACGCGGGCGGCTGGCGCATCATGCGCACGCTGGGCCGGAAGATCATCGAGCTGGACCCGCCACAGGGGTTCGCGGCGGAGACCACTGGAGCGTCGATCATGTTCACGACGGCGTTCCTCTTCAAGGCCCCGATCTCCACGACGCATGTGATCACCTCCGCGATCATGGGTGTGGGCGCGACGAAGCGGGTGAACGCCGTGCGGTGGGGCGTCGCCAAGAACATCGTCATGGGGTGGTTCATCACGATGCCGGCGGCAGCGCTGGTCGCCGCGCTGGCCTTCGGGGTAGTGAACCTGGTGTTCCTGTAGGCACCGGCCGTGCGCCGCGCCCCCAGCCCACCCTGCCGCCCGGCTCGGTGGGCTGATCGGCATCCCCGGGGCTGCGCCCGCCCGCTCCTGCCCGGCCACCCGCCCGGCTCGGTCCGCTGACCGGTACCCCTGGGTGCTCCGCCCCCAGCCCCCGTTTCCGGCGGGCAGGCGAAAACCCGGCGAAACCCCCGACACCGGTCCGGTCGTGGCCCGGTCCGGCCCGCGGCCGGGTACGGACAAGCACAGGGCCCGGGGTCCAGGGGCGGAGGCCCAGGGGGCGGACGCGAAGGGGGCCCCCCCCCCCGGCCCGGGGGGGGGGCGCTGTGGGGCGCGCCGGGGGCGCGCCCCGCCGCCCCCCCCCGGGGGGGGGGGGAGGCGGG
>NZ_JBHYKH010000068.1:0-25900 GCF_042741275.1 Streptomyces sp. NPDC058964 | reverse complement strand
TGGCGAGTTCGCCCGTGGGCTCGTCGGCCAGCAGCACCGCGGGATCGTTGGCCAGCGCCACGGCGATGGCGACGCGCTGCTGCTGCCCGCCGGACATCTCCCGCGGGCGGCGGTCGCGGCAGTCGGCGACCCCCAGCAACTCCATTAGGTTCAGGGCGCGTTCGGACCTGGCGCGACGGGATGTGCGGACGCCGGACAGTTGGAGGGGGAGAGCGACGTTCTGGGCGGCGGTCAGATACGGCAGGAGGTTGCGGGAGGTCTGCTGCCAGACGAAGCCGACGACCTCCCGGCGGTAGGCCAGGCGGTCCTTGGCGGTCATGGTGAGCAGGTCCCGGCCGGCGACCCGCGCCGTCCCGGCCGTGGGGGTGTCGAGTCCCGCGAGGATGTTCATGAGCGTGGACTTGCCGCTGCCGGACGCGCCGACCAGGGCCATCAGCTCGCCCTCGCGGACCAGCAGGTCCAGGCCCTGGAGCGCCTGCACCTCCACCCCGGCGGCAGAGAAGACACGGACGAGGCGGTCACAGGTGATCAGGGCGTCGTGGCCGTAGGCCGGGCGGTCGCGGGCCTCGGCGGCGCGGCCGGCCAGGTCGGCAAGGGTGGGATGCGTCGTCATCGGGTCTCCTGGACGGTTGGACAAGCCCTTCATCGCGCGTCCCCCGCCCTCAGTTCCCGCACCGACCCCTGCCTGCCGGTCCACCACGCCTGCACTCCCGCCACCCCGGCCGCCAGTGCCACGACGATGATCGCCGGGACGGTCAGGGAGAGGGTGTCCGTGTGCAGCTCGGCAGCCCCGGCCGGCGTCTGGGCCGAGGCCAGCGCGATGGTGGTCAGGTCGATACCGGGCGCGAGGAGGCGGATGGCGGCCCAGCCGGTCAGGGTGCCGCCGGCCGCGGCGAGGAGGGCCTGGGGGAGCGACTCCAGGACGAGGAGGCGGCGGCCCTGGGCCCGGGTGAGGCCCATCGTGTGCAGGCGTGCCAGGAGGGCGGCGCGTTCGGGCGCGGCACGCAGCAGGGCCAGGAGCAGCGCCAGGACCGCATAACCGGCGCCCGCCCCCACGGCCGCCGTGTACACCCGCTCGGCACCGGACTGGAGCGGCGAGTCGGCGTACCGTGCCCGCTCCTGCGCCCGCAGCCGGACGGCGGTCGAGGCTCCCGCCGCCGTGCGCAGCGCCTTCGCGTCCATGTGGTCCCCCGTCAGCAGCAGGGTGGTCGGCCGGGCGGCGGTGGAGTCCAGACCGGCACGGTCCACGACGAGGAAGTCCGTGCCGGAGACGGCCGGGGTCCGGGAGCGTACGACGGTGATCCGGACGGTCACCGGGCTGCCGTCCGCCAACCGCACCGGGAAGGGACGCCGGGTGCCGTAGGCCCGAGCGACCGACGGGGAGGCCAGGGCGGGCAGTGGATCCCCGGCCCCCGCACGGTCCAACAGCCCCTGCCCGAAGGCGCCCAGCCCCGTCCGTTCCGCCAGCGCCCGGTACGCGTCCGGCTCCACACCCACCAGCGGCACCGAATCCTGCCCGTCCTCCGGCTTCGCCTGGTAGGCGATGCTCACCGCGGCGACCCCGTCCACCCCGGACACGCCCCGGACCCGTTCGGCGAGCCCCGAGGGCAGTGGCGCGTCGGCGTCCACGCGGGCGTCGGCGCCCACCGTCAGCAGCGCCGCCCGGTCGCGTGCCTCGGCCACGCCCGCCAGGACGGAGCCGCCGAACGCGGCCGTGGTCAGCGCGGTCAGCAGTGCCAGCAGCGGGAGCACCGCCGAGACCGAGGTACGGCCCGCGCGGGCCAGCGACAGATGGCCGACCACCCCGCGCAGCCGTCCGGCGGGCCGGGCCAGCCGCCGCAGGAGGAGCGGATACAGACGGGCCAGCAGCAGCGCCGCGATCACGCCGACCAGCACCGGCGCGAGGGACACCAGCTGATCCCCCGAGGGGCCGTCCGCGGACGAGCCCGACGTCCCCCGTCTGCGCAGCGACTCCACGGCCCCCGCCGCCAGCAGGAGCAGCGTCAGCTCGGCGACCGTGCGGCGCCGGGACGGACGTACGGCCGCCACGTCCTCGCGCGGACCGGTGACGCGCACGGACCGGTGGGTGAGCGCGACCCGCAGGGGGAGCGTGGCGCAGGCGGTGACGGTGACGGCGAGCGCGGCGGCGACGGCGTACGGCGTCCGGCCCTCGGGGACGGTGAGCAGCGCGATCGCGAGGCCGAGCACGCCGGCGGGTACGGCGGCCACGGCCGTCTCGGCGCACAGCCGTCCGGTGAGCCCGCGCAGGGAGGCACCGCGGGCGCGCAGCAGGGCGAACTCGCCGCGGCGCCGGTCGGCGGCGAGGCCGCCCGCCATGAGGAGGACGACCGCGGCGACCGTCCCGGTGCCGCAGGCGGCCACGGCGACGAGCGGGCCGATGCCCGAACGCAGCCGCGAGAAGGAGGAGAGGACCTCGTCGAGTTCGGTGTCCACCTCGGCGCCCGAGTCGGTGGCGGCGCGGGCCCGTCGCAGGCCGGGGCCGGACTCCAGGGCGGCCACCGCCGACTTCAGTCTGCCCAGGTCGTGGGCGTGCAGGACGTCCAGGCGGGGGGCCAGCAGCCAGTAACGGGCCGGGTCGCCGTCCGTTCCCAGCATGGCGGGGGCCGCCTCCTCGGGCAGCAGCAGGGCGCCGAGCCAGTACTTCTGCGGGTCCGGGCCCGGTGTCGGCAGGCTCACCAGGGTCGGGGTGCGCAGCAGGGGGCGGGTCGACCAGTAGGCGCCGGCCGGGTCGCGCGGGGCGAGGATGCCGGTGACGCGGACGGCGAGCGGGGTGCGGGCCACGCCGGGCACGTGGATGACCGAACCCGCCTCGATGTGCAGGCTCCTGGCCGTCGCGGCGGAGACGGCTGCCTCCACCTCGGAGGTCGTCGCGTCCATCCGGCCCGGGGCGCGCGGCAGCCGTCCCTCGCGCACCCGGGCGTGCTCGGCCAGCCCGCTCTGCGCGACGAGGGCGACATGGGCCGGCAGACCGGTGGGCCGGGGTATCCAGGCGTCGGGCACCTCCGGGGGCTTGCGGGTGATCACCCCGTACGCCGACTGGTCCCGGTCGACCGTCAGCGGCCGTGAGACGGCCGTGAGGATGTGCTCGTGCTGCTTGCGCAGGGTCCCGGGGCGCAGCGCCGGCGCCTGCTCCTCCGGCGGCAGGACGTAGCCGAGCGGCGAGGCGGTCACCTGGACGGTGGTGCGGTCGGGCCGGGCCTGGCGCACGGCCCGCAGCAGCCCGGCGTCCTCGTACCGGTCGACCGCGCGCGGGAACGCGGCGGCCAGGGACGCCGTCAGCGCCACCAGCACGGCGAGGGCGACGGCGGCCAGGGGCGCGGCCCGCAGCCGGGTGCGCACCCACAGGACGGTCACCGGGTTCACCTCACTCACCTCCCTGGTCCCGCAGCGCGCGCGCCGGATCCGCCCGCCGCAGCGCGAGCGCGGCCGTGACGAGCAGCGGAGTGGCCGCCACGGCCGTCAGCAGCAACGCCACCCGGCCGGGCGGGAGTTCGACCAGCAGGTCCGGAACCGGTCGGGTCGCCTGGTCGGTCAGGACGATCAGCGGGAGCACGGCCCGGGTCAGCACGGCGCCCAGGGCAAGGCCCACCAGCAGCGCCAGGCCGAGCAGGACGCCCTGCTCGGCGGCGATGGTCCGGGCCAGCCGGCGGCGCGGGGCGCCCAGCGCGCGCAGCACCGCGAACTCGGCGTTCCGCTCGCGCAGGGATCCGGCCGCGCCCACCGCGAAGCCGACCGCGGCGAGGGCGGCCGCCACCACGGCCGCCGCGGCGAACGCGGCCTCCGGACCCGCGCCGAACGGATCGTCGCGCAGCTCGGCGGCGATCTCGTCGCGCACCACGACCTGGCCGGGGTCGACGTCCGGCAGTGCCCGCACGGCGGCGGCCACCGCGGCCGCGTCGCCCGGAGACGTCCGCAGCCACCACTCGGTGGGGGTGACTCCCTCGCCGTAGCGCGCCTCCAGTGCGCGGTTCACGGACCGCAGATCGACCAGGACGGCGCCCCCGTCGTGCTCCCCGGTGTTCGCCGGGTCGGTGGTGGCGGGCAGGGCCCGTACGGACCGCACGATCCGCACCGGCAGACTCCGGCCGCCGAACGTCAGGTCCACGCGCTGCCCGGTGCGGGCGCTCGCCGAGGAGAGGAAGCGGTCGGTGGCGACAGCGGTGACCTCGGGCGCCGCGGGCTGGGCCACCCGCAGCCGGACGGCCACGGAGGCCACCGTCCAGATGTCCTTGTCCGGGAGGTATCCCGTGCCGTAGTCGACGGTCAGCGGCCCGGTCGAGCGCACCCGGGGCCGGGTGGGGCTGGTGGCCGCGTTGGACGAGGCGTCGCCCCCGGTCCGCACGGCCGCGGTCCAGGACGCCGGGAGGGACAGCCGCCGGACCCTTCCCCCGGCGTCCGTGGCAGTCAGCTCCGAGACGGTGAGGCGGTGGTGCTCGGCCCGTTCGGCGGGCTGGGCCATGTCGAGCCGCAGCCCCGTGAGTGTCGACGGGCCGGGGGAGGAGCCGAGGCCGAGGGACAGGGCGTGCGTACGGCCGTCGGTGGGCAGCCGGCCCATCGGCAGTTCGTAAGGGACCCCGTAGCGGTCCTCCAGCGTCACCGTCACCTCGGCCGTCGTTCCCGTCCCGGTGGAGCTGTGGATGCCCGCGGTCAGCCGCAGGCGGCTGGGGCCCGCGGGCACCAGGGTTCCGGCGGCCGAACCCTTCGGCGTCAGCGCGGCCAGCATCGGCCGCACCGGGCCGGACGCCAGGTCCCGGCGCATCAGCACCGCGTCGGCCGCGTGTGCCGTGTCCAGGGCCAGCACGGTCGCCGACCGGTCGCCGGACAGCGGCTGCGCGGTCCGTACGGCGGGGGCGGCCTCCCGCACGTGGGCGAGGGACGCGTAGGTGTCGGTGCGGCCGAGCCCGCCCTCCCCGGCGGCCTGGATCCGTACCGGCACCCCGGCCCGGAAGTCCGCCTGGTCGTCCTGCGAGCGGTCCCAGGAGGCGCCCTGCCCGATCGCCAGCATGCCGAGCGCGACGGCGAGGACGAGCAGCAGCACCGGGCCCGCCCCACGCATCGGGCGGCGGCTGAACTGCCATCCCGCCAGCGCCACCGGCAGCCCCCGTCCGGCGGCAGCCCGGCGTTCCGCGAGCCGGGCCACCGGCGGCAGCAGCCGCAGCGTCAGCACCGTTCCGGCGAGCAGCGCCAGGGCGGGCGCCTCCGTCTCCCCGCTTCGGGCGCCCCGGGCGAGGCGGGCGCCCGCGACCAGCAGCGGATCGATGCCGAGCGCGCCGACGGGGGTCCCCCCTGCTCGAGCGGGGTCGAGAGCTTGGGGGAGGTCGGCGGCCACGGCACCGGAGGTCTGCCGGCTCAGCTGCCAGTACGCCACCCCGGCGACCACCAGCAGCCCGACGTCGGCACCGGCCCGCACGGGAGCGGGCAGCGCGCGCGCCCGGCTTGTGCGGAAGAAGGCGCGCGCCCGGCCTCCCTCACCCCTGTCACCCGCCAGCGCGGGCACCGTCACGGCCAGCGCGCATCCCAGGGCCGCGCCCGCCGCAACCAGCCACACCCCGCCTCGTCCACCGGCCGGGGTGTCCAGGCGCAGCCCGATGCGGGCCAGCGCGCCGTGCCCGGCCAGCAGCCGGGTCAGCGGCCCGGCGACCAGTGGCGCGCACACGGCCGCGGGCAGCGCGAGCAGCAGTGCCTCCCCGGCGGCGAGGCGCGCGCGCCGGGCGCGCGAGCCGCCGCGCGCCCGCAGCACCCGGGTCTCGCCATCGCGTTCGGTGCTCAGCAGCCGGGCGACGAGCAGCAGCGCGTATCCGGCGAGCAGCACGAGCTGCAGGGCGACGATCAGCAGAGTGGACCGGGAGACGACCAGCGAGCGGTCGATGCGGTCCAGAACGTCGGGCAGGGACGTGGTCGATGCCGTCACGCCGCTCAGTGCGCCCGGCTTCCGCAGTGCCGCGCCGCCCTCGAGGGCCGCTTCCCGCAGGGCCCCGATCCGCCCGGTCGTCACGGAGGCGAAGTCGGCCGACGCCAGCCATGCGGACGACCCGGCGCTCACGGCCTTGCCGGTGAGGACCGAGGGGTCGGCGAGCAGCGGGCCGTACGTCGTGAAGCCGGCCTTCCTGATCCCGCGGCCGAGCAGGTCGTCCAGCTGCCAGTAGGGCGCGGTGACGGTGGCCGGGCGGTACAGCCCGGTGACGCGGACCCGTACCGCCGGGCCGTCGAGCCGGTCGGCGAGGGTCAACCGGTCGCCCGCCTCCAGTCCGAGGCGCTGGGCGGCGGTACGGGGCAGGGCCACCTCGACACCGTCGGAGGTGTGCCGCGGGAACCGCCCTGAGACCAGCCGCACCTGCGTCCGGTCCAGGGACGCGAAGTAGGTCAGGTCCGGGTCCTCGGAACCGTCCGACCGCGGCCGCAGAGCGCCGGGCAGCGCGTACGGTCCCGACCGCACCAGGGTCCGTACGGTCACCGGCAGCCCGTCGAAGGTCTTCCGGGCCCCCTCGCGCACGGTGGCGTCGGCGGCCGCCCGCCCTTGGGCCGGTAAGTCGGCCTTGACCACCAGTGCGGTGTCGGCGGCGTTGCGGGAGTCGTTCAGGGAGTGGCGCAGGGCCGCGTCGCCGATCGCGCCCGAGTACGCGGTGAGCGTCGCGAGCACGGCGGTGGTCAGCAGGACGGTGAGCAGCGCGGCTGCGAGCAGCAGCCGGTGTGCCCGCGCGCGTAGGACGACGAACCCCGTCACCCGGCCCCCGTGTTCTCCGGACTTCCAGTTCCCCCGGCGATGCTGGCAGAGAGAACCGGCCGGAGGTAAGCGCTTGAGAACGGACCTTGACCGGATCGAGACCGGAATCCGGCGTCGGGCGACCGGAATCCGCCCCTCAGGCGATCCGGACCTCAGCCGATCCGGACCTCAGCCGGCCGGCTCACTCCGGGGTGTTCACCATCGAGGCCGCCGCGTACGTCAGGTAGTTCCACAGCGTGTGCTCGTGCTCCTCGGACAGGCCGAGCTCCTCGACGGCCGCCCGCATGTGCCTCAGCCAGGCGTCGTGCGCGGCCCGGTCGACGGTGAAGGGGGCGTGCCGCATGCGCAGCCGGGGATGGCCGCGGTTCTCGCTGTACGTCGTCGGGCCGCCCCAGTACTGCATCAGGAACAGGGCCAGTCGCTCCTCGGCCGGGCCCAGGTCCTCCTCCGGGTACATCGGGCGCAGGAGCGGGTCCTCGGCGACTCCCTCGTAGAAACGGTGGACCAGCCGGCGGAAGGTCTCCTCCCCGCCGACCTGCTCGTAGAAGGTCTGCTCCTGAAGCGTGCCGCGCCGAATCTCTTTCACCCGTACATGGTCTCAGACGGGGTGACCCAGGACTGAGGGCTTAGGACCACCGGTGCCCGGCCGTACTCGCCTCCCGCCGTCCCGCGCCGCACAGTGGAGCCATGGGCGCACACGCTCGCGGCAGGGAGCTGGAGGACATCGCCGCCTCGGCGCGGGCGGCGCTGGTGCGCGAGATCGAGGCGACCGGGGCCTGGACCGAGGACCCGGTCTGGCGAGAGGCCTTCCTGCGGGTGCCGCGCCATCTCTTCGTGCCGTACTACTACGTCGGCGTCCCGGGCGGCTTCGAACGCTGCTGGAGCGAGAGCCCCGATCCGGGGGAGCGCGAGCGCTGGATGCGCGGCGCCTACGCCGACGATCCGCTGGCCACCCGGGTGCGCGACGGCGAGCTGGTCTCCTCCAGCAGCCAGCCCTCGCTGATGGCCACCATGCTCGCCGGGCTGCGGGTGGCGGACGGCGACCGGGTCCTGGAGATCGGCGCGGGCACCGGCTACAACGCCGCCCTGCTCGCCCACCGGCTGGGCGACGACGGCCTCGTCACCACCATCGACCTGGACCCGGAGATCACCGAGTCGGCCCGGCGGCATCTGGCGGCCGCCGGGTACCACCCGGTGGTGGTCACCGGCGACGGGGCGCGGGGAGTCCCGGAACGCGCCCCCTTCGACCGGATCATCGCCACCTGTGCACTCCAGGCGGTCCCGCGCGCCTGGCTCGCCCAGTGCGGCCCCGGCGCGCGGATCCTGACACCGCTGGCCACCGGCCTGGTCGTGCTGACCGTGAGGGACGCCGGGCATGCCGAGGGCCGTTTCCTGCACACGCCCGCCTACTTCGTGCCGTTGCGCGGCGAGCGCAGATACGAGCCAGAGCCGGCATCCCTGAGCGAGGTGCCGCGCCGGGCCCGGGAGGACGAACTGTTCCGGTTCCTGCTGGCCCTGACCCGGGGCAGCCTGGAGCCGCCGGAGGCGTACGCGCTGTGGGAGCGGCAGGGCATGCCGGTACGCGAGCGCTACGGCATCACGGTCCGCGGCGAGCGCGAGTGGGCGTGGCTGGACGACCCGGAGGGGCCCTGCGCGTGGCTCCTGCCGGGCTGACCGGACCGGCGGGTCAGCCGCGCCGGATCGTGATCGTCGTCCAGGCGCCCACGTGGACCCGGTCGCCGTCCTGCAGCGGCACCGGCACGAAGGGCTGGATCGGCTCCTCCGAGCCGTTGACCGTCGTCCCGTTCGTCGAGTTCTGGTCGACGACCGCCCAGGTGCCGTCCGGCTGCTGGACCAGGACCGCGTGCTGGTGCGAGACGCCCGGGTCCTCCGGCGGCACCGACAGGTCGATGTCGGGGGTGTCGCCGGTGGAGTGGCGGCGGCGGCCGATGGTGACCTGGTTACCGGTGAGCGTGCGCTGCTGCTCGGGCGAGTACGCGGGCAGGTTGAGGCCGGCGGCCTCCGGACCCGAGCGATGCATCATCGCCATGAAGTACTCGCGGTCCGGGCCGATGGTCGCCGTCCAGGTCGCCGGAGCCTGGGGGGCCTGCGGGAAGGCGGAGCCGGGGGCCTGGGTGGAGCCGGGCTGCGGGTAGCCGTAGCCACCGCCCCGACCGCCGTTGCCCGGGCCGGCCGGGCCGCTGGTCGGCGGGGAGATGACCCAGTCGTCGTCACCGCCGCCGAAGGACGGACCGCCGGCCGGCCCACGGCCGGTCTCCTGCGGGAAGGCCGGGGGCGCGGGGCGGCCGGGGTGTACGACGTGGCCGTGTTGGTCAGGAAGTTCCACCGGCACTCTTCGCAGAACGGCGCACCGCCCTCACGGGGCGTGCGGCACTGCGGGCAGAGCTCCGGCTCCGCGCCGGACGGGTTCGGACGGCCTGCGGGCCGTCCGCCCGGGCCCGGTGGCGGCGGCGGGAACCCGTAGCCGCCACCGGCCGGCGGCGGAGGAGGGGGCGGAGGTACGGCACCGGCCATGCGGTGACCGCAGACCTCGCACCAGTCGTCGGAACCCGACTGGTGTCCGTTCGGGCAGGTCGGCATGTCGGCGCTTCCCCCTCTCTGTCAGGATCTTCCTGAGGTCGTTCTTAGGTCACTTCTTTACACGAACAGTCTTTGTGGACCGTGTCTCGAGGGTCATCTCGTCGGCCTCCGTGACCTTCGCCTTCAGTCGCACAGTACCTGTCGCGGCATCGACCACGTCCACCACCTTCGCAAGCAGTTTCGCAGTATCGGCGTTCCCCGAGGCGCTCGCCAGCTGAACGGCCCTGCCCAGTTTGGCCGTTGCTCCGTCCATATCTCCCGCTTTGCGGAGGTCCAGACCCTGCTGGATGGCCTGGGCCAGTTCGGCCTGGCCGGTGTAGTGCGCGACCTGCGGGTTGATCGAGGTGGACGCGGCCATGTCGTCGGTCCACACGGCCCTCACGAGGCCCTGGGCGCCGAGGTTCTGCGCGGTTCCTCCCCCACTCTCGGTTCCGCTCGGGCGGGAGGCGCCCTCAGGCTGTGGGACGACCAGGGAGACCCGGGCGGCCAGCATCTCCCGGCCCAGGCCCGCCGAGGGGACCTCGACACAGACGTGGTAGTCACGGGACTCGTCTCCCCAGGAACCGGTGGGGTAGTCCCCGGCGCGCGGGCCCGCCTCGGTGCGGCGGTCGGTCAACTCCACCACCGTGGGCGCCACTTGCTTGACGAATTTGATGGTCGTGCCGACCGGCGTCCACACCCGCAGGGCGACGTCCGCGACCTCCTTGCCCATCGCCGTCTCCATCATCCGCGTGAAGTCGGCGGCAAGGCCGGTCGGGTCGGCGACGATGTCGGCGGTGCCGAGCAGGGCGGAGGCGATTCCTGTGACTTCTTTCACTTCCCAGTCGGTGCCCACGCCCCGCGCGTCGCAGGTGAAGCGTCCGGCGCAGGAGTCGAGCGCGGCACGCAGGTCCTCGGGCGACTCGTGTTCGTTGCGGCCGTCGGTGAGCAGGATGCCGTGCCGGATGGCGACGTCCGCCGAGGACAGCAGGCGGTCGGCGAGCCGCACCCAGGTGCCGATGGCCGTACCGCCCCCGGCGCTGAGCTTGCGCAGCGCCTGCTTGGCCTGGTCGCGGGTGGTGGCGTCGGCGACGGCCAGGCGGCCGTTGCCCGGGTAGACCTCCTTGGCGACGTGGGTGCCGCCGATCACCGCGAAGTGCACGCCGTCGCGCAGGGTGTCGATCGCGGCGGCCGTGGCGTCGCGGGCGTTGCGCATCTTGGTCGGCGGGTAGTCCATCGAGCCCGAGCAGTCCACCATGATCGCCACCGCCGCGGAGGGTCCCTGCCCGGACGAGTACAGCTGTGGCGCGCCGACCGCGCTCCCGATCGTGCCGCCGCCCGTCGCCGTCACGGTGACGATCGCGTTCACCTCGCGGCCGCCCTCCGGCAGGTACTCGTTCTGGTAGACGTCCACCGAGAACTGCGGCACGTTCGACTTCGAGAAATTGGCCATGGCTGCTGCGATCCCCCTCTGAACCCACGGGTTGCGTGGGTGACGACTGTAGGCGGACCGGTCCCCTCCGGTCCGCTCAGGTTTGCCCGTATGCGGCTGTTGCGTCCGTATGCGGCCTCAGGCCGATCCTGCCCCCTGCGGCGAGGCGGGGAACGGGACGACGGCCACTGTTACGTTGTCGTGGCCCCCGCCGTCCAGCGCGTGGCCCACCAGGACCCGGGCGCCGTGCAGTGGCCGGGCGGCGGCGTCCGCCGGGACGACCTCGGCCATCTCCTCCGCAGCCTCCGCGTAGTTCCACAGTCCGTCCGTGCAGACCACCACCGCGCCCGCCCGGTCCGGCTTGAACGAAGCGGTGTGCGGCTCCAGTTCGTAGGCGTCCGCGCCGAGCCAGCCGGTGATCGCGTGGGCGCGCTCGTCGGCGTACGCCTCCGCCTCGTTCATCAGACCCGCGGCGACCATCTGCGCGGCCCAGGAGTCGTCCTCGGTGAGCCGGGCCGGGGGCGAACTGCGGTCCACCGGAACCCAGTAGGCGCGGCTGTCGCCGACCCAGCCGACGACCAGCAGCCCGGAGGCGACCACCGCGCCGACGATCGTGCAGGCCGGGGCGTTCTGGTGCGGGGCGTGCTCGCGTGCCGTTTCCGGCTCCTCCGCCAGCGCGTTGACCGCCTGCGCGGCCACGATGATCGCCTCGTGCATCGCCTGCTGCGGATGCGTGCCGCGCGGCAGGGCGGCCAGCAGCGACTCACCGGCCGCCTGCGACGCGGCGAGCGAGGCGTCGTCGGCGCGGGTCGCCGAGGACACGCCGTCGCAGACGATCGCCACCGACGCGGACGAGCCGTCGGGCAGCACGGTGTGGCCGATCGCGAAGGCGTCCTCGTTGCGGTGGTGACGCAGCCCGCGGTCGCTGACCGCGGCCACCGGGCCGGACTCCTGTTCCATGTGGTCGCGCTCGCGCGGCTGTGCGTGCCCGCAGTTCTCGCAGTAGCCGTCGCTGTCGACCCGGCCGGCCCGGCACGCCACACAGACCTTGGCCCCGTCCGCCGCCGCGGCGTCGGCCGCCCCCCGCGGGTCCGGCGCCTGCAGCGGGTACTCCTCCGGCTCCGGCGGCCGGTCGAACCGTACGCCCGAGGCCGGGGAGACGGGGGAGCCCGACGCAGGCGGCAGCGCAGAGCCGCCCGAGTCGGTGCCCGGGAGATCCGCCGGCAGATGCACCGCCGGCGGAGTGTCCGAGCCGTGCGGCTCGTGCGCGACGGGCCAGTCCTGGCCGTCCCCGGCCGAGCCGGCGCCGTTCATGGTGAGCGTCGGGTGGTCCTGCTGCGGGGCGGGCGCCACCGACAGGTCGTACCCGCACGCACCGCAGAAACGGTCACTCGACTCGAGCGGCTCGGCGCAGCTCGGGCACTTCGACGGTGCGGCCTGCTGGGGCATCTGCGACATCAACTACACCCACGTCCGGGGGCGGTAACGGTTGGCCCGTTCCACCAGGTCGATCCTCTCCTCGCCGCCGGGCGCGAGCCGGGCCAGCGTGCGGTACGAGCGCTCCAGACCGAAGCGGAGGCCCCGCTCGTCCAGCCCGCTGCCGAGCAGCACCCGTCCGCCGGCAGCGGGCTGCGCGCTCTGGCCACCGGAGAGTATCCAGTCGAGGGCGCTGCCGAGCACCTCCGCGGACAACTGCTCACGGCGTGCCGGGTCCAGACCGTACGCGTCGAGGGCCTCGACCTGTCCGGCGGCGGCGGTCAGGTCTTCCAGGAACGGCGTGTCCCCCGCGGCCGCCGTGCGCTGCCGCAGCCGCGCCCGTACGGCGGCCACCCGGGCGGCCGTGTAGTGGATGGAGGATTCCGGGACCGACTCCAGCGTCCGTACGGCTCCACGGCGGTCGCCCGACGCGAGCTGGACCCGGGCCAGACCGAACGCCGCGCTCACGAAGCTCGGGTCGGTCGACCACACCAGGCGGTAGTACTCGGCGGCGTTGTCCAGCTGGCCGAGCACCTCCGCGCACAGACCGAGCGCCAGCTTGGGCGCGGCCTCGCCCGGGAAGGCGTCGTAGACCGCGTCGAACGCCAGCGCTGCGCCCTCGAAGTCGCCGGTCACCAGCGCGGCCACACCCCGGTACCACACCACCCGCCAGTCGTCGGGCCGTTCGTCCTCCAGCTTGGTCAGGGACATCAGCGCGGCATCGGAGTCGCCGGTCTCCAGCCGGGCCCGGACCTGCCGCAGCCGTGTCTCGACGGTCTGCTGCGGGGCCGCGGCGAGCGCGCCGATCAGCTCGCCCGGCGCGGACGTCATCAGGCCCGCCAGGAAACCCGCGCCGGGATCCGTCGGGTCGACTAGCGGGACGGGCAGCGCGAGCGCGGCGGCGGCTGTGGCGATCGGCCTGACCAGGCCGGGCGAACCGGTCGCGGACTCCGCGGCGGCGGAGGCGGGCATCCCCGTGTCTCTCGCCCCGAGCCGTGACACGTCCCCGTCCAGCTTCGGGAACAGCTCCGTGTCGGTGACCTTGATCTCCGGGCCGAACAGCGTCGACAGCGCGGGCCGTGCCTTGCCCGTCTGGAGCGACACGACCTCCCGCAGCACGCCCGTCAGCTGCTCGGACATCTCCTGCGCGGAGGCGAACCGGCGCGCCGGGTCGGGATCGGTGGCGCGGACCAGCAGCCGGTAGAAGGACTCGTACCGGCGGAAGACGTCGATGTTGTCGGGGTCGGGCAGGGAGTCCACGAAGACGTTCGTGTAGCCCTGGAAGTCGAACGTCAGGACGGCGAGGGTGCGGCCGACCGTGTAGAGGTCGCTCGCCACCGACGGGCCGACCTCCGCAACCTCCGGCGCCTGGTAGCCGACCGTGCCGTAGATGGCCGACTCGTCGTCGTCCATCCTGCGCACCGCGCCCATGTCGATCAGCTTGAGCTGATCCTCGGTCTGGATCGCGTTGTCGACCTTGAAGTCGCAGTACAGCAGGTTGCGGCTGTGCAGATGGCCGAGCGCCTCCAGGGCCTCGATGCCGTAGGCACAGGCCTGCTCCACCGGCAGCGGATCCCGGCGGCCGTCCGAGGCGCGGCGCGCGTTGGCGATCTCCTTCAGCGACTTGCCGCCGACGTACTCCATGACGATGTAGCCGTCGAGCGAGCCGGTGCGCTGGTCGAGGTGCTCCACGAAGTTGTAGATCCGCACGATGTTGGCGTGCTCGATCTCCGCGAGGAAACGCCGTTCGGAGATCGCCGCCGCCATCGCGTCCTGGTCACCCGTGTCGAGCAGACCCTTGAGCACGACCCAGCGGTCGGACACCGCCCGGTCCACCGCCAGGTAGATCCAGCCCAGTCCGCCGTGCGCCAGACAGCCCACGACCTCGTACTGGCCGTGCACGATGTCGCCGCCCCTGAGCTTCGGGACGAACGAGTACGGATGGCCGCACTTGGTGCAGAAGCCCTCCGTACGGCCCTCCCGCTCACCGCGCGCGCGTCCCACCGGCGCCCCGCAGTCCGAGCGCGAGCAGAACCGCTTGCGCTCCGGCACCTCGGGGTTCTCCAGCACCATCGCCCGCGGGTCGGGCCGCGGCACCTGGGGAACCGACACCAGCCCGGCGCCCAGCCGGCTGCGGCCCGACGACCCCGTGCTGGAGCCCGAACTGCGCACCGACACCGAGCGGCCGGTGGACCTGCCCGAGACCGAACGCGACAGCCGTCCCGACACCGAGCGCCGCGACTTCGACGACTGCGACGACGTACGCGAACTGCGGCCGGTGGAGCGCGAACCGGAGCTGCCCGCCGAGCCCTTGCCGCCGCCGGTCATGCCGGTGGGCGGCGAGCCGACCGACCCTTCCCCAAGCTCTTGGCTTCGCTCGAGCAGGGGAGACCCCGATGCCGAGACGACCGGCGCCAGGCCGCAGGTGTCGCAGTACAGCTCACCGCCGCCCACGTCCTCGTACGACCCGTCACAGCCCGGCCGCTGACACGCCTGCCCCGCCTGACTCATGGCTGACCACTCCCCCTCCGGTCCTGAGGCCCGCCCTGCTCCGGCACCCGCGGGCCGCCGAGCAGCTCGGCCGCCGCCTGCTGGTAGCGCAGCACGGTCTGTTCGGCGACGCGCAGATCGCACGGCGCGCTCCACAGCATGCGGCGCGCCGCGTCGTACCGCTCGATCAGGAACGGATCCTCCGCGAGCCCGTGCCGGGCCACCTTCGCCTTGTACGCGTCGAGACGGCCGCGCAGCTCGGCACGGACCGCCAGCGGCGCGGTGACCGCGGTCAGCGACTCGCGGGCGCGCAGCAGTTCGTCCTCCGCCTTCTCCTCCAGGGACTCCAGGAGCGGGGACAGCCGGTGCCACTGGGCCTGTCTGCGGTACTCGGCGGCGGTCGCCAGCTGTTCCTGCAGCGCGGTCGGCGGGCCGCTGACGACCGGCACCTCCGTGGCCGCGATCTTCGCCAGGACCTCGCCGCGCGCGGCGCGCGCCTCGGCGAGCGTGCGGTCCGCGCGGGAGAGCACGTCCCGCAGCTTCACCAGCCGCTGCTCGGCGTCCTGCCGGACCGTCAGCACGGCGTCGATCTCCCGCCGCACCTCCTCCAGGGCGCGCGCCTCACGGTCGTACACCGTGGTGTCCGGCCGGCCGCCGCCCGGCGCCGAACTGCCCGGCGCCGGAACCCAGAACGCGAGCGGGTCGGAGACGACGTCCTCGCGCAGCTTGGTGAGCGTGCGCGTGATGCGCTCCAGGTCGTCGCCGGACGGGTGCTCGCCGGGGCGCACCCCGACGGAGTGCGCGAGCTTGCGGGTGCGCTGGAGCTCCGCGGCCAGTAAATCTATGCGGGCGGGCAGCGCGGACCAGACCGCGTCGGCGGTCACGACCATGTCCAGCGAGCTCGCGTACAGCTCGTTCATCCGGTCCACCAGCGCCGCCAGCGTGAACCGCTGGCTCAGCCGGCCCGCGGCGGACAGCAGCGTCGGCGCGTTCGCGGTCGCCGTGGCGCTGCCCGCGACCGTCACCGACTCGCCGCGCAGCAGCTCGGTCAGCTCCACCAGGTCCTCGCGGCTGGACCAGCGGCGCCGGGCGCGGACCTCCCGGGCGCTGCGCAGCGTGGCCGTGTACGCGTCGAAGTAGGTCCACAGCAGGGTGATCGACGCCTCGGCGGCCGTCCAGCGCTCCTTGGTCGTGCCGGTGAGCTCCGCGCCCTCGAGGAGTCTGCGGCCCGCGTGGTCCTGCAGGGCGAGGAGCGAGCTCTCGATCGCCTCGTGCTCCGCGCCGAGCCGCGCCAGCGCACGGTCCACCTCGTCCCGGTCCATCACCGGCCCGGTGGGGTCCGTGACGCCCATCGATCACCTCTCGCTGCTGTCTGGGGCTGTGTGGCAGGGGTCAACTGGTCAGCTGTTGCGGAGATACTCCGGCGCGGGTGGCTTCGACGGTGTCGAGTCCTCGCCCAGTGTCGCCGACAGCCACTTGTCGTACGACGACTGCCAGCCGCTCGCGCGGTAGTCCACCAGGATCCGGTTGACCCGGCGTACCAGATCGTCGGCGTCCTTCTTCATCGCCACGCCGTAGTACTCGGTGGTGAAGGCGGCGCCCTTGAGGGCCACCGTCGGGTCCTGGGCGGCCTGGCTCGCGGCGAGCGCGCCGTCGGTGACCACCGCGTCGACCTCGCCGAGCTGCAGCCGCACCAGGCAGTCGAGCTGGTTGGGGACCGTGTGGTGGATGTCGGCGGAGGAGACCAGCCGGCCCGCCTTCTGGTCCGCGTCCAGCTTGGCGTAAGCGGTGGAACCCGTCGCCGTGCAGATCTTCTTGCCCGCCAGCGTCTTGTCGTAGCCCTTGATGGGCGACGACTTGGACGCCAGTACCGTCTGGCCCGTCTTGAAGTACGGGGCGGAGAAGGCGACCTGGCCGAGGCGGTCGCAGGTGATGGTCATCGTGCGCACGACCATGTCCACCCGGCCGTCCTGGATCGCCGGGATGCGCTGGCTGGTGGGGATCGCCTTGAACTGGACCGCGTTCGGGTCGCCGAGGATGTCCTGGGCGATCCGGTGCACGAGGTCGATGTCGAAGCCCTCCAGCTCCGCGTCCTCTTTGTTCGGATTGCGGTAGCCCCAGTGGTAGCTGTTCTGGTCGACGCCGACGATCAGCTTCCGCCTGGCGCCCGTACGGGCCTTGATGGCGTCGATCGTGGGGCCGTCCGCGCCGGACGGGGACAGCGTCTCCTTCTGGGCCTTCGAGTCCTCGCAGTCGTCCGCCCGCGCCGGACTGCCGGTGGCGACGCCGGGGCCGCCGACACCCACGGCGCCGTCCCCGCCGCCGTGCGGCTGGGTCAGCGGCAGCAGGAGGACGAACGCCAGCGCCAGGGCGCAGACGACCGCCATCGCACCCACTCCGCCCCAGCCGCGCAGGGAGGCCCGCGCACGTGCCGCGTTCATCTTCACGCCCCCTTTCACCGGTACTCCGAAAGCCTGCGGCCGATGCCGAGCAGCGCGCCCGCCGCACCCAGGACGCCGAGGACGGCGGCACCGATGGGCAGCCCGGTCATGGCGTCCCGGCCGTCACCGGCCGACTGCCTGAACTCGGTCTGCTCGTGCGCGATCGCGTTCTTCAGATTGTCGTCCACGCTGTCGAAGCACTCGCCGGTCGCGCCCTTGGCGCCGATCACCTTGTCCAGCGCCTGCTGGTAGTTGCCGTTCTCGTCCTCGGTGCGGGCCGACGCGTGGCGCTTCTTCCACACCGTCATGTTGCCCTCGGCCGCCTGGACCGGATTGCTCCCCGCACGGTCGTCGGCGAGCTTCTCCGCCTCGGCCAGGCCCTTGCCCAGGACGTCCATGTCCTTGTCGAAGTCGTAGTAGTACGCGTCGTACGTCTGACCGCCGACCGTGACGGTCTCGGCGCCGCGGGCCACCAGGCTCAGGTTCTCGTTGCCCCGGGCCTTCAGGGAGGCGATGCGGGCGTCGTGCAGCACGTTGAGCGAGCGGACCCCGTGGTCGTAGGAGCCGTTGAGGCCCGCGCGGGCGACGCTGTGGCCGACGACCAGCCAGAGCAGGACCACCGTCGCGGTGGCCGTGGCGGCGACCATGCCGTGGTTCAGCACGCGGTTGGTGCGCCGGTAGTTGCGGTGCTGGACCCAGGCGAGCGCGGCGAGCACCAGGACGCCCAGGGCGATCGCCGCCCACGGGTAGGGTGTGGCGTCCGCGTAGTCGGCCCGCAGCCGCTGGTTCTCCTTCGTGTAGAGGTCCTCCGCCGCCGGGAGCATCTCGTTCTGCATCTTGTCGTTGGCGTAGCGCAGGTAGGCGCCGCCGACGGGGTAGCCCTGGCGGTTGTAGGTGCGGGCCCGCTCGACCAGGCCCTTGTACTCCGGCAGGAGTTTGTTGAGCTTGGAGATGGCCGCCTCGGAGGGCGAGCCGGGGTCGGACGCGGCGGCCGCCGTGACGAGCTTGGCGGCGGCCGTGCTGATGTCCTTCTCGTACCGGTCGCGGGAGGCGGCCGTCTCCTGACCACCCGCCAGGAAGCCGCTGGAGGCGGCCGTGTTGGCGTCCGCCAGGGAGCGGTAGATGTCGGCCGCGTCCGAGCTGAGCGGCTGGCTGCTGTGCAGCACGTCGTCGGCGGCGGCCGCGCGGTCGGTCGTCTGCCAGGCGGTGACCGCGCCGAACGCGACGACCAGGAGGGCCAGTAGGGCGCCGATGATGCGCAGCCGGCCGGGCTCGGTGGTCGCCGCGGCGCGCAGCCGGTCGGCGCCCTCGACGAACGCGGTACGACGTGTCCGGTCCGGCCGGCCCGCGGGCGCCGGGGGCCCGGGCTGGGGCGGGATCACGGGCACGGTGGGCACGCCGGAACCCGGTCCCGGTGGCGCCGCGCTGCTCTTCGGCGGGTGTGTCACTGTTGACCTCCCCCATGGTCATCGTTCGCCGCCAGTATCGCCGCCCGGACTGACATTCCGCACCGGTCTTCACTGGATCTTGATCGGATCGCAGTCCAGTCGACTTGCGGCGCGGTGCGCTGTCTGCACCACCCCCTGCCCATGAATACGCTGCGGGAATCTGTTCGGTTCCCGTGCTCCTGCCGCGCCGCTCAGGACTCCCAGTGGGCCCGCGCCCGCTCCTGCGCCGCCGGACCCGCGCCCACCCGGTCCAGCCCCAGCAGCGCCGCCCCCAGCACCGGGCTCGCCGTCACCACGCGCGGCACCGCCTTCGGCGCCCGGGCGGCCAGCAGATCCCGGACGCCGTCGTCGAGCTGGGGGTGGCCGGCGGTGAGGACGCCGCCGCCCAGCAGCACCGGGGTCTCCTCGTCCAGCAGGTCCAGCCGGGACAGGGCCACCGTGGCCAGGGTCACGACCTCCTCGGCGAGGCGGTCGACGACCGAGCGCGCGACCGCGTCCCCCCGCGCCGCGGTCTCGAACAGCACGGGCGTCAACTCGTGGCGGCGGGCGTGCTCGACGTGCTCCAGGTGCAGGGCCCCGATGAGCGCGTACATGGAGTCCAGGCCGAAGTGGGCGGGGAGGGTGCGCGCCAGTTCGGTGGGCTTCCCGCGCCCGTCCTCCGCGCGGGCCGCGTGCCACAGGGCCTCCTCGGCCAGCCCCCAGCCGCCGCCCCAGTCACCGGAGATACGGCCTATGGCCGGGAAGCGGGCGGTGCGGCCGTCGGGGCGCATGCCGACGCAGTTGATGCCGGCGCCGCAGACCACCGCCACACCGCGCGGCTCGGCCACGCCCGCCCGCAGGATCGCGAACGTGTCGTTGCGGACCTCGACCGAAGCCCCCCAGCCGCGGGCCAGCAGCGCGGCCGCCAACTGCTCCTCCTCCACGGGAAGATCGGCGTTGGCCAGGCACGCGGAGACGTGGGAGACGGAGGCGACACCGGAGTCGGCGTACGCCCGCGAGACCGCCGCGGCCAGCTCGTCCACCGCCGTCTCCACGCCCACCGCCGGCGGCCGGAATCCGCCGCCCCGGGCCGTGGCCAGGACTTCCCCGTCCATCGCCACCACCGCGACGTCGGTCTTGCTGTTGCCCGCGTCGATGGCGAGGACGCTTGCGGTCAGGCCCACGCGAGGTGCTCCCGGTTGTGCGCGATCAGTCGGTCGGTCAGGGTTTCGGCGTACGCGTACTGGCCGATCAGGGGATGGGACAGCAGGGCCTTGAAGACCCGGTCGCGTCCGCCGCGCAGCGCCGCCTCCAGGGCCAGTTCCTCGTACGCGGTCACGTTCGCCACCAGTCCGGCGAACAAGGGGTCCACCGCGGGCAGCGGCAGCGGGACGGGCCCCTTCGGGCCGACCGCCGCCTGCACCTCGATCACGGCGTCGTCGGGCAGGAAAGGCAGCGTTCCCCGGTTGTACGCGTTCACCACCTGGTAAGGGCTGCCCGCCCCGCCCAGCAGTGCGGCGGCGAGGTCCACGGCGGCCTCCGAGTAGTAGGCGCCGCCCCGCTTGGCGAGCAGCTCCGGCTTCTCGTCCAGGGCCGGATCGCCGTACATCCGCAGCAGTTCGCGCTCCATGGCGGCCACCTCCGCCGCCCGGGAGGGCTTGGTGCGCAGTTCCGCCACGACCGTGTCGTGCGCGTAGAAGTACCGCAGGTAGTACGACGGGACCACGCCCAGGCGGTCCAGGAGGGGGCGGGGCAGCCGCAGGTCGTCCGCGACGGTGTCGCCGTGCTGGGCCAGCAGCTTCGGCAGGACGTTCTCGCCCTCGGGGCCGCCCAGCCGTACGCCCGTCTCCCAGGTGAGGTGGTTGAGGCCGACGTGGTCCAGATGGACGTCGCCCGGGGCCACGCCGAGCAGGGCGGCGAACTTCCGCTGGAAGCCGATCGCCACGTTGCACAGCCCGACCGCCCGGTGCCCGGCCCGGAGCAGCGCGCGGGTCACGATCCCGACCGGGTTGGTGAAGTCGATGATCCAGGCGTTCGGGTTCGCACGGCGGACCCGTTCGGCGATGTCGAGGACCACGGGCACCGTCCGCAGCGCCTTGGCCAGGCCGCCCGCGCCGGTGGTCTCCTGCCCGATGCATCCGCACTCCAGGGGCCAGGTCTCGTCCTGCTCGCGGGCCGCCTGACCGCCGACGCGCAGCTGCAGCAGCACCGCGTCGGCGCCCTCGACGCCGGCGTCCAGGTCGGAGGTGGTGACGATCCGGCCCGGGTGTCCCTGCCTGGCGAAGATACGGCGGGCCAGGCCGCCCACCAGCTCCAGCCGTTCGGCGGCGGGATCCACCAGCACCAGTTCCTCGATGGGCAGGGTGTCACTCAGCCGGGCGAAGCCGTCGATGAGTTCGGGTGTGTAGGTCGAGCCTCCGCCGACCACGGTGAGTTTCATACGTGGTTAACCCTTCACTCCGGTGAGCGTGACGCCCTCGACGAACGCCTTCTGGGCGAAGAAGAACACGAGGATCACGGGGGCCATGACCAGCACGGTCGCGGCCATGGTGAGGTTCCAGTCGGTGTGGTGCGCGCCCTTGAAGGACTCCAGGCCGTAACTCAGCGTCCAGGCGCCGGGGTTCTCGGACGCGTAGATCTGCGGGCCGAAGTAGTCGTTCCAGGCGTAGAAGAACTGGAACAGCGCGACGGCCGCGATGCCGGGCTTCGCCATGGGCAGGACGACCCGCAGCAGGGTGCGCAGGTCACCGCAGCCGTCGACCTTCGCCGCGTCCAGGTACTCGTTCGGGATGGTCATCAGGAACTGGCGCAGCAGGAAGATCGAGAACGCGTCGCCGAACGCCATCGGGATCATCAGCGGCCACAGCGTGCCGGACAGATCGAGCTGCTTCGCCCAGAACAGGTACATCGGGATGATGATCACCTGCGGTGGCAGCATCATCATCGAGATCACCAGCATGAGTGACAGGCTGCGGCCGGGAAAGCGGAACTTGGCGAGCGCGTACGCCACCGGGACCGAGGACACGACGGTCAGGACGGTCCCCAGACCGGCGTAGATCAGGGTGTTCTTCCACCAGGTCAGGAAACCGGGGGTGTCGAACACCTTCTTGTAGTTGCCCCACTCCCAGGTGTGCGGGATCAGGTCCCGGCTGAGGGCCTGGCTGTCGCTCATCAGCGAGGTCAGGAACACGAACACGAAGGGCAGCGTGAAGAAGAGGGCGGCGGCGACCCCGAGGGAGTGGACTGCGATCCACTCCAGGAGGGCCTTCCGGCGGGCGGTGCGCTCGGCGGGTGAGACGGCCGGCCGCAGTTCCACCGGCTTGTCCAGTACTTGGGTCATGGTCAGTCACCTGCCTGGATGAGACCGCCCCGGCGCCGCATCAGGAGCGCGGTGAACGCCATCGACAGGGCGAAGAGGACGAGGGCGACGACGCACGCGGAGCCGTAGTCGAAGCGCTGGAAGCCGAGGTTGTAGACGAGCTGGGGGAGGGTGAGCGTGGACTTGTCCGGATAGCCGGGCTCGAACTGCGTGCCCGCGCCCTGGATCACGCCGGAGGCGACCTTCCCCGCGATCAGTGGCTGCGTGTAGTACTGCATCGTCTGGATCACTCCGGTGACGACCGCGAACATCACGATCGGGGAGATGTTCGGCAGCGTGACGTACCGGAAGCGCTGCCAGGCCGACGCACCGTCCAGTTCGGCCGCCTCGTACTGCTCCGTCGGCACGTCCAGCAGGGCGGCCATGAAGATGACCATCAGGTCGCCGACGCCCCACAGGGCGAGCAGGGTCAGGGCCGGCTTGGACCAGGTCGGGTCGTTGAACCAGCCCGGCGCCGGGATGCCGGTCTTCTCCAGGATGGAGTTGACCGGGCCCGTCCCGGGGTTGAGCAGGAAGGCGAAGGCCATCGTCGCGGCAACGGGCGGGGCGAGGTAGGGCAGGTAGAAGAGGGTGCGGAAGACACCCGTGCCCGTCTTGATCTTCGTGATCAGCATTCCGACGCCGAGTCCGAACAGGACCCGGAGGGTGACCATCACGAGGACCAGCCACAGGGTGTTGCGCAGGGCGGGCCAGAAGAGGGGATAGTGCTCGAAGACGTACGTCCAGTTCTTCGTTCCGCTCCACGTCGGCGGCCTGAAGCCGTCGTAGTGCATGAACGAGAAATACACCGTCGAGATCAGCGGGTACGCGAAGAAGACCGCGAAGCCGATCAGCCAGGGCGACATGAATGCGACCGTCCGAAGCGCCGCCCGGCGGCGCTTCGACGCGAGGGTTACCGTGCTCATCGCTGCGCTACTTCGCCTGTGCGATGTCCGTGTCGATCTGCTTGGCCGTGCTCTCCAGGCCGGCCTTCAGGTCCTTGGCCTTTCCGCTCTCGTAGTCGTACCCGAACTGCTGGATCGTCACGAGGTACACGCCGCCGTTGATCGAGGCGGGAGTCGTGGTGGAGTCCGGGTTCGCGGCGATGTCCAGGAACGTCTTGAACCGCGGGTCGTACTTCAGCTTCGGCGACTTCAGCGCGGCCAGGGTGGAGGGCACGTTGTGGATGGCGTTGGAGAAGTTCACCACCGCGTCCGTGTCGGTGGTCATGTACTTCACCAGCTCCCAGGCCGCGTTCTGCTTCTTGCTGGTGGCGGCGATGCCCGCGATGGTGCCGGTGATGTAGCCCTTGCCGTACTGCGACGCCTGGTCGTCGGGCACGGGCAGCGGGGCGACGCCGACGTCGAACTTCGGCTTGGCGTCCTCGGCCATGCCCAGGCGCCACTCGCCGTCCAGCTGCATGGCGACCTGCCCGGTGTGGAAGGGGTGCTTGGCGCCCCATTCGTCACCGAGCGTGGAGCGGAACTTCTCCAGCTTCTGGAAGCCGCCGAGTTCGTCGACGAGCTTCTTCTGGAGCTTGAACCCGGCCTCGAACGCGGGGTCCTTGGCGAGGTTCGACTTTCCGCTGCTGTCGAAGTACGTCGGTGAGAACTGCGCGAAGTAGTGCTCGGTGGTGGATTCCCAGCCGTGGTAGTCCGGCATGAATCCCAGCTGCTTGTAGCCGTCGCCCTGGGTGATCGTCAGTTTCCGGGCGTCCGCCTCGAATTCGGACCAGGTCTTCGGCGGGCTGGTGATCCCCGCCTTCTTGAAGGCCGTCTTGTTGTAGTAGAGCCCGTACGCGTCGCCCAGCAGCGGCACCGAGCAGCGGTTGCCGTCGAACTGGGTGTACTCGTTCATCGCCTTCGGGAAGGTCGTCTGCGGGTCGATGCCCGACTTCTTGAAGAACGGGTTCAGATCGACCAGGGCGCCCGACGAGCAGAACTTGCCGACGTTGTTGGTGGTGAAGGAGGAGATGACGTCGGGGGCCTTGTCGCCGCCGCTGCGCAGCGACTGGTTGATCTTGTCGTCGGTCATGTTGCCGACGACGTTCACATGGATGTTGGGGTGCGCCTTCTCGAAGCCGGCGATCAGCGACTTGACGGCCGCCACCTCGTTGGGCGCGCTCCAGGCGTGCCAGAAGTTGATGGTCGTGTCCTTGGACGCGTCGTCATCGGCACCGGAACTCGACTGACCGGTACAGGCGGTGGTGAGCAGGACGGCGGAGGCGGTGAGGGCAAAAGCCGCCTTTCGGGCGACTTCGGGTATGGCTTTGGGCATGGCGAGGTCTCCCAGGGACGGGGTGGGTGAGAGGTGAGGGGGAAGATGCGAGGGGCAGGGGGAGGGTGGTGCGGGGCGATCAGCGCGAGGTGTCGAAGACCTCGTCGCGCGTGGCCGCCAGCGCGCTCTCCAACGCGCCGCGCAGCACGGGGTGTTCACGGACGTCGCCGACGACGAGGCGTGGACGGGCCGCCGCCAGCTCCTCGAGCTCGGCCTGGACGAGGGCGCGCAGCACCTCTCCGCCGGAGGCGAGGGCGGAGCCGCTGAGGACGACGAGTTCGGGGTCGAGGACGGAGACGAGGGAGGCGAGACCGGTGGCGAGCCGGGTGGCGTACGTGCGCAGCAGCTCGTGGTGGGGTCCGCTGGTGTGGTCGGCGGCGCGGGCCACGAGTGCGGCGGCGGCCTCGGCGTACGGGCCGGCCGGCAGGTCCTCGATGCCGAGCTCCCGGGCCAGCCGGGGCACGGCCTGTGAACCGGCCAGTTCCTGGTAACCGCCGCTGTTGGCCTTGGTCACCTGGCGCACCAGGGGCGTGCCGGGCACCGGCAGGAAGCCGACCTCTCCGGCGCCGCCGGTCCAGCCGCGGTGCAGCCGGCCGCCGAGCACCAGGGCGGCGCCGAGGCCCTCCTGGTTCCACAGGAGCACGAAGTCGCCGTGGCCCCGGGCCGCGCCCAGCCGCTGCTCGGCTATCGCGACGAGGTTCACGTCGTTCTCGTACTCGACCGGCATCGGCAGGGCCGCGGCGAGTTCGTCGAGCAGCGCGGGCGAGTGCCAGCCCGGCAGGTGGGAGGCGTAGCGCAGCCGGCCGGTGTTGGGGTCGAAGGCACCGGGGGTGCCGATGACCAGCCGGTGGACGTCGTCCCGGGCCAGCCCGGCGGCCTTCACCGCGCCGTCCAGGGCGTCGGTGACCTGCTGGACGACCGGTTGGGCCGGGCGCCTTCCCGGGGTCGGGAGTTCGTACTCGCCGACCGTGCGCCCGGTGATGTCGGCGACGGCGGCGCGGATGCGGCCGGGGGTGACGTCGAGGCCGGCGGCGTACGCGGCGGCCGGGTTGACGGAGTACAGCTGTGCGCTGGGGCCGGGGCGGCCCTCGCTGGTGCCGGTGGCCCGGACCAGTCCGGCCGACTCCAGGCGGGCCAGCAACTGGGAGGCGGTCGGCTTGGAGAGGCCGGTGAGCTTTCCTATCCGGGTGCGCGACAGCGGGCCGTGCTCCAGCAGCAGATCCAGTGCGGCGCGGTCGTTCATGGCGCGCAGGACGCGCGGGGTGCCCGGCGTACCGGCTGTTCCTGCCATGAGGGTCGACACCTGCCTTTCCAACTGCCCAGCTTCCCAGTGACCTGGGCGGGAAGTCCACCCGGTGATCGATTCCGGGGTGCTCCGGCGATCACCATTGATCACTGTTAGGAAAGTTTCCTATTGGGTGGGAGGAACGTAAGCCCAGGACGAAGGGGGCGTCAATAGACACCGCCCCCGAGGCAACAGAGTCGTTACCTCGGGGGCGGTTGGGGTGCCGTTGTGGCTGGTTCACCTCGGCGTGGTCACCCGTGGCCATCGCGGCGCCGGTGGTGGCCGTGCCCGCGAACAGTCGCGGTGGAGCGGGCCGGGGCGGGGGAGGCGGAATGACCTGGCCCGCGGAGTCGAGCCCCGCGACCGACCCGGGGGGCGGGAGGCCCGCC
>NZ_JBHYKH010000067.1:4460-26051 GCF_042741275.1 Streptomyces sp. NPDC058964 | reverse complement strand
CGCCCCCCGGGGTGCCGCGGTCCCGCCCGGGTGCCCCCGCCGCCGCGCCCCCCCCCCCGGCGGGGCCCGGCCGCACGCCCTGCCCCCCGGGCCCCCGGGGGGGCGCGCCGCCGACCTCGCACCAGCCGAAGGAGTAGGCCGCCATCTCACCCACCCAGGGGTGCAGCCGCTGCACGGCCGCCATCAGCGCGGGCCGCGTCAACTCCCGGCAGCGTTCGAGGATTCGGGGTGCGGACGGCGGTGCCTGGACCGCCGAGGGGAGCGCCGTCACCGTACGGCCTCCGCCGCGGCCAGACCGAACTCCTCCCGGGCCCGGGCCACCATCTCCCGCGCGTGCCGCAGCCCGCTGCCCTCCAGCGTCCTTGCCAGATCGGCCAGTTCCGCAGCGGTCTCGGTGCTGTCGCGGCCCAGGCGGGCCAGCGACTTGGCCAGGCCCAGCCGGGACAGGGCCTCGCCGCGCGGTTCGCCCATCGTGCGGAACTTGCCGAGCGCCAGCTCGTACAGCTCGCGGGCCTCGGCGTAACGGCCGGCCCGGTAGAAGACGTTGCCACGCATCTTGTGGTTGTAGGCCAGCGCGCTGGTGAGGTTCATCGCCCGGCACGTGGTCTCCGCCTCCGACAGCAGCTCCAGCGCACGCCCGGTGTCGCCGTCGCGCACCGAGACGATGTCGGCGAGCCCGCGCAGCGCCCAGGCGTGGCCGCGCCGGTCGTCGGCCCGCGCGGCTATCTCCGCCGCTTCCTCGAACATCGCGTACGCCGTGTCGTAGGAACCCGTGTTGCGGTGCATCTGCGCGATGCCCTCCAGTGCCCACACCGTGTGCCGCGCCTCGCCCCGTCGGCGGGCCTCGGCCAGCAACTGCTCGTGCAGTCGGCCGACGGCCTCGTAGTCGCCCTGGATGCGGCCGGTCTCCGCCAGGCCGGCCAGCGAGTAACCCCGTACGACGACGTCCCCGCCGAGTTCGCCGAGTTCGGCCGCGAGCCCGAGCAGCCGCCAGGCCAGCGGGAACGCGCCGCGCTGCCGGGCCAGCGTGCCGCCGCTCCACAGCGCCCACGCCATCGCCGCCGTGTCCCCGGCCTCGCGGGCGGCGCGGTAACTCGCCTTCCACGCCCGGTCGGCGTCCCGCACCTGGCCGAGCCGGCGGTGTGCCTCGGCGACGGCCAGCCCGCAGCGGGCGGCCTCGTCGCGCCGTCCGGCCCGCTCGGCCTCCCGCAACTGCTCGGTCCCCGTGGCCAGTACGTCGACCAGGGAGGAGTTCACGGAGAGGGTGGTCAGGGCGCCCTGGTACTCCGGGGCGAAAGCCTTGCCGTACATGGATGCCTTTCTATACGCGGAGTGTATACATGGCGTGTATGCGCCTCATGTATACATGGCGTGTATAGTCCGTCGGAAAGATGCCCCGGCCGCGACGGCCAGGGCATCACCTTGCTGTGGGTCAAGACGCGGGCAAGAACGGAGGGGTTGCCTCCGAGACGCGGATCACATGGCGGACCGTCAGTGCTGCTGCGCCTTCTGCGGCGTCACCTCGCTCGGGCGCACCACGACGTACCCGTCGCCCCGCAGCATCAGCTGGACGGCTTCCCCGGAGCCGCCGCGCAGCATCGACCCGATGGACTGCGAGCGGTGCAGCGAGGTCTCCAGGTGAGCGGTCCAGCCCACCACCGCGTCCGTGTCCACGTACACCGGGTGCTGCGGCGAGACGGGTATGACCAGCGGGTTGCCCTCGCAGACCAGGCCGAGGCCGCCCTGTCCCGAGAAGACGCTGTTGAACAGGCCGCCACCGGCGATGCCCGAGCCCTTGACCGTCTTGATCTCGTACGACAGCGAGGCGTCGAAACACAGGACGTTGCGGCCGTTGACCGTGAACTGGTCGCCCGGCTCGACCTCGACGATGAAACAGTTCTGCGCCTCGTGCGCGAACCACGCCTCGCCCTGTCCCCGCACCGCCATGAGGGGCAGCCCCTCGCCGGTGACCGCACGCTTGAGCATGCCGCCCACGCCCTGCCCCTTGCGCTCGAACTTGAGGCTGCCGCGATAGGCGACCATGGCGCCCTGCCGGGCGAACATCTCGCCGTCCACGGTGTACTTGACGCACTTGGCGTTCTCGACGGTCATGCCCGGCTCGACGGCCGGCTGCACCAGGTGCGTGCTGGAAAAGAGATCACCCTTCATGCGTGCATGGTGTCCCGGAGGGTGTGGTTCCGCCAAGATCGCTCCGGTGCGGCTTCTCAGGCACCGAACAATTGGGTCCAGTAGGTGCCCGCCCGGCCGCCGCCCACGAAGCCGACACCGATGTGGGTGAAGGCGGGTTTCAGGATGTTGGCGCGGTGGCCGGGGCTGTTCATCCAGCCCTCCACCACCTCGGCGGGGGAGCGCTGGCCGCAGGCGATGTTCTCGCCGATCGTACGCCGGGCCGAGCCCGCGGCGGCGGCCCGGTCCCACGGCTGCGAACCCCCGGGAGCGGTGTGGGAGTAGAAGTCGCGCGCCACCATGTCCGCGCAGTGCGCCTGGGCGGCGGTCGTGAGCAGCGGATCGGATGCCAGCGGGGGCAGCCCGGCCCCGCGGCGCTCCTCGTTGGTCAGCGCGACCACCTCGGCACAGGTCCGGGCCGGATCGCCCGGGGCGAGGGGCCTGGCCCACAGGGCGGTCCAGTACGTGTCGCCCGTCCGGGCGCCGGTGACGCGTGCCAGCCCCGCCTGGGTGAAGGCCGGATCCTGGAGCGTGCGCCGGGCCTTCTCCGTGCGCAGGCAGTACGCCACGAACTCGGCGGGGGTGCGCGGGCCCGAGACCAGGTGTTCGCCGACGGTGACATAGGCGTATCCGGTGGCCGTGATCCGCTGGTGGACCGAGGTGCCGTCCGGGCTCTCGACGGCCAGGCGTCCGGCGGCAGCCATCGTGGAGGCGTGGCCCCGCGCGGCGGCGACGAGGCGGGCGTCGAGCGACACGGGCGGAGAACCGGCGCTCGCGCGCGCGGAGTTGACCAGCCCCAGGACCCCCTCGGGGTCGGGTGCGGGAACGCCGGCCGGTGCCGGGTCGGCCACGGGTGGCGCCGATCGCTGCCGTGGGACGTCCGGGCGGCGGGCCGGTGCCCCGGGCGGGTCCTCGACGACATCCACCCCGAAGTCCCGGGCCAGCCCCGCCAGGCCGTCGGCGTACCCCTGCCCGATCGCGCGCAGCTTCCAGCCGGTGTCCCGGCGGTATACCTCGGCGAGCAGCAGCACGGTCCCGCGCGGCTGGCGCGGCGGGGTGAACCGCGCGATCGATCGGCCCCGCGGATCGGTGACATGGAGGGTGGACGCGGGCAGCCGGCCCAGCGGAATGCCGGGCTCCGCGGGGCTGACGGCCACGGTGACGCCCGCGGCACCGGGGCGCAGCCGGGCCGGTTCGACGGTGAGCGTGTCGCCCCGCAGCCGGACGCCGGGGGCGGCCGTCTGGTTGTGGAACACGAAGTCGGCGTCGCCCCCGACCTTGCCGCCCTCACCGGTGATGAGCGCGCAGACGTCGAAGGGGCCGGGCACGCGCAGGGTCAGCACCCCGCCCGGCAGGGGCAGATTGCCCCCGGGAACCAGCTCGGTCATCGCGCCGCCTGGAGTCGTGCGTCACGGCCTCCCCGGTGGGGAGCCGCCCGTACAACGTCCGGGCGCGGCGCGCCGGTTCCCGCCGGTGTCTCATTTCCGCACCACCGCCGGCGCGACGTCCTCGTGCCGCTCGGCGACCGCCGTGCCGCGCGGGGATTTCGTCCGCTTGCCGCAGAACGCCGACTCCAGCGTTCCCGCCATGGTGTCGAGGACGGTGCCGTTGTTGGAGGTGTTGGCGAGCGCGGTGAGGCTGCGCCCGCCGTCCTTGGTGGTGAAGGCGTAGGTGTAGTAGCCCTGGACGGCGCCGGTGTGGCCGTACACCGAGATCCCGCACGACAGGTCGCGGCGCCGCAGCCCGAGACCGTACCCCGTCGTGCTGTTGACCCGTGTCCAGTGCTCCATCTCGGCGAGGCGCGCGGCCGAGGTCAGACGGCCGCCGAGCAGGGCGGAGAAGAACGTGTTCAGATCCCGTGTGCTGGAGATGACGGCGCCCGCGCTCTGCGCCCAGGAGACCGTCTGCTCGGTCGCGTCGACCAGGGCGGCGCCGGCCGTGTCGGGGGTGAGGTAGCCGCGGGCGTACCGGCCCGGGATCTTCGTGTCCGGGTGGACGTAGTAGGTGTCGCGCAGGTTCAGCGGCTTGAAGATGCGGTTCTGGTACTCGGTCCGCACGGAGTGACCGGTGATCTTCTCGATGAGCATCCCGGCGACGACGAAGTTGGTGTTGGAGTACGAGTAGGCGGCGCCGGGCGCGTTGGTGCGCGGCTTCGCGAGGGACAGCTTCACCAACTGGCGGTAGGTGAAGACCTTGTTGCGCACCGACTCGAAGCCGGGGACGGACTTGGCGAACATGTCGTTCGTGTAGTCGTACAGGCCGCTGCGGTGGCTCAGGACGTGCCGCACCGTGATCCGGTCGTCGGGCAGCAGGCCCGGCAGATAGCGGTTGACCGGGGCGTCCAGGGTGAGCCGGTGTTCGTCGGCCAGCTGCAGCAGGACGACCGCCGAGAAGGCCTTGGTGACACTGCCGACGCGGAAGTGGTCGACGGTGCTGATGGCCCGCCGGGTGCTCCGGTCCGCGTAGCCCTGGGTCGCCGTGTCGACGGTGCCGTGGTCGTCGATCCGTGCCATCGCGCCGGGCGCGCCCTGGGCGACCGCCGAGCGCAGCACGGCGCGCAGGCCCGCGATGTCGGGCGCCGGCAGCGCGGCGGTGGCCGGCTCGTGGGCCATCCCCGTCGCCGCCTGCGCCGGTACTGCGAGGAGCGCCAGGACGACCGCCCCGAGCACCGCACTTCTGCCCACCGTCGCTGAGACCATCCGGCTCTCTCCCATCTCCGCTGTGTTCGGTGCGAGATCCGTCACATTACGGCGATGCAACCTACTCGCATCTGGTCACCTCTCCACAGATGACACACAGTTGGTCATCCAGTGATCACCCAACGGCAGGCATTCGTAAAGGATTGCCCTAGAAGACCGCGAAAGTGATCATTCCGGCTTTACGTGGTCATGACTTGTACGTAAGGGTTTCGCTCTGGGGCCCGACCAGCCCCCATGGTGCCCAACCGCGCCATGTCGCAAGGCAGTTGGTGATCCCGGCTGCCTTCGAACGAAGGAAGCCTGATCAGTGCGTAGACCGCACATACGCAGCGTGGCGGTTGCAGTCGCCGTGACGACCGCTGCCACGGGCCTCGCCGGTACGGCGTTCGCAGGTCCCTCCACGGGGGTGGAGCACGGCGTTTCCTCGGCCGCCACGACGGCCTCGTCGGTGGTGGCAGCGGCTCGTGCCGCCGCCTTCGCCCACACGTCGGCGACCGGCGTTTCCCAGGGCGACCAGCTGCACGCCCAGGACGTCATGATCGACCCCGAGGGTGCCCGGCACGTCCGGTTCGTCCGTACCCACAACGGAATGCCGGTGCTCGGTGGCGACCTCGTCGTCCACCTCTCCCGGCAGCTGGCGTACACGGGTGTCACCCGTGCCGCCGAACACGCCGTCAAGCCGGCCACCACGCAGGCCAAGCTGACCGCCGCGCAGGCGCAGCAGAAGGCCGCCGCGGCCGCCAAGGGCGACGCGGGCAGCGCGCAGCTGGTGGTGGACGCCCGCGAGGGCGGCTCGGCCCTCGCCTACCAGGTGACGGTCTCCGACAGCAGCACCACCGAGGGCAACGGCGCCCGGACGGTCGTCGTCGACGCCGTCACCGGCAAGGTGCGCAGCAACACGCCCGTCAACGACGAGTTCCTGTCGCCGAAGCTGCTCGACACCCTGCGCAAGCGGGGCGAGACCGTCGACCCGGCCACCGGGCTCGGTACCGAGGGCGCCGGCCTCGCCGCGTCGTCGGGCTCCTCGGTGTCCGCCGCCACCCGCTACCCGAAGACGGTGGCCGGTTACGGCAAGTCGCTGTTCGTCGGCAAGGTCGGGCTGACCGTCCAGCAGACGGCGCGCACGACCTTCCTGCTGAAGGACCCGAACCGCTACGGCACCGAGACCCGGGACGCCAGGGGCTCGTACACGGAGAGCTTCGGCGCCGGCAAGAAGATCACCAGCTCCACCAGCACCTTCGGCAACGGGACGACCTCCAGCCGTAACAGCGCCGCGGCCGACGCCCAGTACGGCGTCACCAAGACCCTTGACTTCTACAAGAAGACGTTCAACCGCAAGGGCATCGCGAACAACAGCAAGGCCGCCAAGGCCATGGTCCACTGGGGCAAGAAGGTCGCCAACGCCTTCTGGGACCCCACGTGCGGCTGCATGCTGTACGGCGACGGCGACGGCGACATGTTCAAGAAGCCGCTCGTCGTCCTCGACGTGACCGGCCACGAGCTCACCCACGGCGTGGTGGACGCGACCGCGAAGCTCGAGCCGACCTTCGTCGACTCGGACGGCAACCAGTACGGCGAGCCCGGCTCGCTGAACGAGTCGCTGGCCGACATCTTCGGCTCCAACGTCGAGTTCTTCACCAAGAACGCGAAGGACACGCCGGACTACCTCATCGGCGAGAAGCTGGGCCTGGCCCAGAAGTTCCTGCGCCGCCTCGACAAGCCGTCGCTGGACCGGCTCGAGGGCACGATCGACTACTGGTCGCCGGACGTGTACTACACCGAGGTCCACGCCGGCTCCGGCGTCTCCTCGCACGCGTACTACCTCCTCGCGGAGGGCAGCGGCCAGAAGACGATCAACGGCGTCAAGTACAACTCGCCCACCTTCGACGGCGGGTCCGTCAAGGGCATCGGCCGCACCAAGGCCACGGCGATCTTCTACCGTGCCCTGACCCGCTACATGGTCTCCTCGACCGACTTCCACGGCGCGCGCGTCGCGACGCTGAAGGCGGCCAAGGACCTGTACGGCGCCTCCAGCGTCGAGTACCAGACGGTCGACCGGGCCTGGGCCGCGGTCAACGTCACCGCTGCCAACACGCCGGCCGCCCGTCACTGACGGCAGCCGGACCACAGCAGACCAGGATGCCCCGCCGCGCGCGGGGCATCCGCATGTCATCCCCCGGAACAACTGCCCTTCCAGTAAACGCTGTTACTTTTATTGGCAGCGGAAAATACTGACCCTAGGTTCGCGGTCATGCGCTCGACCTCCCGCACCGAGACGTTCCCGGCGCACACACCGGCCGCCTCGCAGGTCTTCACCACGCTCCTCTCCCACGGCCCCCTCGCCCGGCTGGAGGCGGCCCGGCTGGCCGGACTGTCACCGGCCGCCGTCACCAAGGCGGTACGCCCGCTCATCGAGGCCGGGTACCTGGTGGAGGACGCCGGCGGCGAACCCCGCGCCGCCCTCGGACGGCCCGCGAACCCGGTCCGCGTCGACGGTGGACGGGCACTGTTCCTCGGCATCAAGGTGACCGGCGACGAGGTCATCGGCGTACTGACCGACCTGTGCTGCCGGATCCGCCTCGCCCGCAGGCTCCCGCTGAGCGACCGCACGCCCCGCGCGGTGCTCGCCGACACGGCCGCACTGGTGCGGCAACTGCGCTTCGAGGCCGAGGACTTCGGCGCTCCCCTCCTCGGACTCGGGGTCGCCGTCTCCGGCGACGTCGACCGCGCCGAGGGCGTCGTACGCTACTCGCCCTTCCTGGAGTGGCGGGACGTACCGCTCGCCGAACTCGCCGCCACGGTCACCGGGTTGCCGGCCACGGTCGACAACGACGTCCGCGCCCTCACGATCGCCGAGCAGTGGTTCGGCGCCGGAGCGGGGCTGTCGGACTTCGCCCTCGTCACCGTCGGCGCGGGCATCGGCTGCGGCCTCGTGGTGCACGGCCGGGTGGTCGCGGGCGCCCCCGGGGTGGCGGGCGCGATCGGCCACGGGGCCGTCGCCCCCGCCGGGCCGCCCTGCCACTGCGGCAACCGCGGCTGCGTCGAGGCGATCGCCGGGGAGGCCGCGATCGTCGCACGGATGCGTCAGGTGACCGGCCGTCAAGTGGACGACGTGACCGCGTCCGTGGCTCTCGCCCACCAGGATGTCGACGGCGCGCGCGAGGTCTACGCCCGGGCGGGCGAGGCCATCGGCCGCGGCATCGCGACCGTGGCCAACCTGCTCGGCCCGCAACGCGTGATCATCTCCGGCGAGGGCCTGGCCGCCTACGACCTGTTCGCCGAGCAGATCCGCGTCTCCTTCACCGCGGCCGCCTTCGGTTCCGCCGCGCGGTGCGACGTGCAGACCCGCCCGCTCCCCTTCGAGGAGTGGGCGCGCGGGGCCGCGGCCGCCGCCATTCAGTCCTTCATCACCTCAACTCCCGCCAACGGACCGGGCAGGGGCTGAACCCCCCGCCCCGATCCGGAACCCCAGGAGGTACGGCCCATGCGGTCACGCTCGCACTCCGTCCTGCCCGCACGCGCCCTGAGAGCCGCGGTCGTCCTGGCCCTCACCGCGGGCCTCGCGACCGCCGTCCCGGCGGCGCACGCCGACACACCCCCGCCCGTCGCGGCCAAGCCGTACATGGGATGGTCGAGTTGGAGCATGCAGTCGTCCACGTACCCGGGTCTCAACCCGGACGGCGACTACAGCTACCTCACCGAGGCCAACGTCCTCGGGCAGACCGACGCCCTCGCCGCGAAGCTGAAGCGCTACGGCTACGAGTACGTCAACATCGACGCCGGCTGGTGGCGCGACCGGGCGTGGCAGCCCGAGTTCGACGGTTCTCCAGACACTTGAAGCTGTCTCATCCGAGTGACAGCGCGGCATCTCCCAGCACACCTCCGACCGGCACCGAAAGACTGCACTTTGCCAGAGTGGTGACGCATGCCTGTGGGTTCACGTGCAGCTGTTCTTCACCGACCAGCGGAAGGTCTGGAAGGTCGGCCAGGTCGCTGGATTGAGTCAGGCAGAGCTGTCAGCTCTGTTCGCCCGGCGTCTGGTGCCTTCGGGTACGCCGATCCTGCTGGATGAAGCGATGCGCCCGGTCGAGCCAGTGTCGTCGTGGTTCCGGTCGCTGGCACTGGAGCGCAAGGACGCCAAGACGATGCGGTCGTACGCGTACTCCGTGCTGATGCTGCTGCACTTCCTGCTGGCTTGTGAGGCGGATCTGCAGTCAGTCACGGAGACAGACCTTCGGGAGTTTCGTCTGTGGCGGCAGGACGAGGCGGAGGAGGTGGTGGGTGACGCCGCCTGGGACCGGGACTGGGCCGCCATCGAGTCTCTTTACCAGTATCTGATCCGGACCGGTGTCGTCGCCCGGCAGCCCTGGCGGGCGACGCCGCAGGGTTCCAACCTCGCCAGCAGGATCCACCCTGACCTGCGCGTCCGGCACATGGAGCGTGACCAGTACCTCTACTTGCGGGACGTGGGATTTGGAGGACTGGCTCCGGACGCCGGGCTGGATGTCGCGTTCCGGGGCTGGCGGCCCCACCGAAATCGGGCCGCCTGCGAACTGGCGCTGATGACGGGGATGCGGATTCAGGAGTGGTCCACTTTGCTCCTGCCCGAGCTCGGTCTGGTAAATGGCCAGCGGCCGGCTTTCGCGGACGTCGAGCTGAAGGCCTGCGCCAAGTTCGGAGGCCCGCGCGCGGTCTATGTCGCGCCGGACCCGATGGAACTGCTCGATCCCTACCTGCTGCTCGAACGTCCGGAGATCGTGGCGAAGGCTCAGCGCTCGCTTCGACGGCGGCACCGAGAGCTGTTCGTGATCCAGCGGCTGGAGGCCGACGACACGAGGGTCCGCGGGGTGCTCGACGGCCTGACGATCACGCGCACGATCAAGAACATGAAGCCGGAACTGCGACGTCTGGCGGTGCGGGAGACCGGTGACGGCCTGGATCCGCTGGCGCTGTTCATCGGTCAGGGCGGAAAGATGCTCACCTTCTCGGCTTGGGACAAGACCCGCTGGAGGGCCTGGGACCGGATGAAGGCGTGGGCCGGCGACCGGCACGCGCCGGTGTTGCCCAGGCGGTGCTGGGTCTATCACGACCTTCGGCACACCTTCGCCTTGCGGCTCTTGATCTTCCTGACGCGGGAGGCCCTGAACGACGCCGAGGAGCAGGGGCTGCCGATGTCCGCGCTGCTGGACCACATGTCCGGCAATCCGCTGCTGGTGGTCCAGCGCCGCCTTGGCCATGCACACCCGTCGACCACCTACCGCTACATCCGCTACCTGAAGGACCCGATGCGGGAGGTCGATGACGCCTTCCGCGAGTGGACGGCCGCCGGCGGCGCCTCCTACATCACGATCGCCCGCAGCCTGATGGACTTGGAGGACGCCGGCCATGCCCCGTCGCGGCCACTACACCCGTGATATTCCCGCTCCTGTTCCTCGCCCTGCGGCACCGGCCCGGGTCGGCGTTCGCGAGGTGTCGACGGTCGACGGTCAGGGCCGCCCTCGGACGGTGACGTTCGATCCGGCACGCTTCGCGTGCGCGAAGCTGGCCGGGGAACTCGCTGATGAGTGGGTGGAGTTGGTGGAGGACGCCCGTTACGGTCCGACCTCGGCGACGCACTACCGGCAGACGATCGAGGCGTTCTGCACGCACGTCGATGCCACCGTCCCGCGGCCTCACGGGGCGAGTTTGGCGGGCACCGACCCGGACCTGCATCACGCGGTGACGGAATGGGTCCGTCTGCTGCCCTCCCGGCACAGGCCCGGCTCGCGAAGTCCGGCCTGGCATGCGGGTCGGTTGAGAACACTGATCGGGCGGCGGTCGCTCCACGCCGAGCGGGTGGTCGCTGGGCACTTGCAGGGCTGGCCGAAGGCGCCCTGGGACTGCGTCGGGGGGAGACCACTGAGCTGGACGAGTTCTCCCGGGCCGACAGGAAGAAGATCGTCCAGGCCGCATGGGCCGCACGCTTGGACGTCGAGAGGCGCCTCGCCCGCGGATGGGACCTCGCAGCCCGCTGCCGTGATCCCCGCGAGGATGGCTGGACCGAGGAGGCCAACCTCCTGTGGGCGATCGCTCACGATGCCCTGAACTGCACGCAGATCAGCAAGGCTCTTCCGTCCTGGCGGGACATGCCCGTGAGCCTGCGGCAGCTGGCACCGGCCGGCACCCGCCCGGTCGCCGCGAAGGCCGTTGTCGTCAGGGGGCTGGTGAGGCAGTTGTGCCTGCACAACTCCGATCTGCAGGCTTATCGGATTTTGCTGATGGCGGCGACTGGCCGGGCCCCGGAGGAAGTGGCAGCGCTTACCGAGCACGACATCGAGTTCGGCTCCTCCAGCGTGACCATCGACTTCAGCAAGGGGCGGGCTCGTGCCCGAATGTGCCAGGCGTTCAGCATGCCGGAGCCAGAGAGCCCGGCTCTGCTGCACCCGGCCCGGCCCGACTCGATGCCGGGGAGATTTGCCGTCGGCTGCTGGAACTGAACAGGCCGCTGGCCGAGCGGTTCGGCGTCCCCCTTGTCCCTCTGTTCCTGCGGGCCGCGATGTTCTGGCCGCAGGTCACACCCGCCAGGCTCGACCGGACGTCGACCTTCGCCGGCTGGCTGCGGGAGCGAGGGGTGTCAGTCGACGGCCGGCCGGACATCCGGCGCCTGCGCAAGTCCAGCAAGGTCGAGAAGGCCATCACCTTCAAGGGCCGCGTCAGCGACATCGCCGACGACCACTCGGTCCAGACCTTCCACCGCCACTACGCGCACGGCACGACCTTGAAGGTGATCGCCGGCAGCTTGATCACCGCAGCGCAGACGCGCTGGCTCGACAAAGCGGTGGCCGGTCCCGTCGTGCTGGGCGAGGAAGCCGAGCAGTCGCTGAGCCAGCCGGGTTCTGCCGCCGCCCTGGGGCTGTCGGAGGAAGAGGTCGAACAGCTTCGCACCGGACAGCTCGACATGGGCGTCTCCAGTTGCAGGGACCCCTTCGCCTCTCCCTACGGACGCGCCGGCCAGCTCTGCCCGGTCGCCCCCACCCGCTGCCTCGAATGCCGCAACGCGTTCGTGCTGCCCTCGAACCTCCCCCAGCTTCTGCTCTTCTCCGACCATCTCGAACGCCTACAGCTGCGGGTGTCGCCTCAGCTCTTCCACACGCTCTGGGGACAGAGCCGCGTCAACGTCACCGAAGCGATCAAGGCCCGCACCGACGCAGAGCTCGCTCAGGCCCGCCTCCAGATCGCCGAAGACAAGGCGTCCTTCCCTCTCCCCCTTTCGGCTCACGTGGAGTTCGACGCATGACCAGCCGCCTGCCGCTCGCCCTGCCCGTCTCGGTCTTCCGGGACGACGAGCCCGTCATCCAGTCCCATCCGGTCCTGGAAGGCGCCTGTCCGCCGATGTTCGGCAGCACCGGCTGCTGGGACCTGTATGGCATCGTCCGCAGGGCCCCGAACCTGGCTACCGCCGGCTTCCGCGTGATCTTCCACGAGCTGGACCCTCAGTGGAATCTCCTGGCCAGGGAGATGGCCATGATCTGGTTCAACCCGCGCCACCCAGCCGTACTCGCCCGCGGGCTGCATCTTCCGCCCGACCCGGTGGCACCGCACACGGTTTCCCAGCGCATCGGACACCTGCGTGCCCTGCACGCCTACGGCGTTTCCCGACAGCTTCCGCCAAGGGTCGGCGACTGGAGCGACGACGACTTCAAGACCTACATCGAGCACCGCTGCCAGCAGGGCGAAGCGGCCAGCGCCACCGGACACGTCCACGTGATCAAGACCCTGCACCGTTTCCGGGGAACACGGGCCAGCAGCGGGCTAGTACGTGATCCCTGGCCCGCCACCAGCACGAACGCCGTCGTCGACCACCCCACCGTCCCTGAACTGAAGACCCCTGTGATCCGGCCGGATACATGGTTCCCGCTCGTCCGCGCTGCATGGGCGTACATCAACGATTTCGGTCCCGACATCCTGCGCGCACTCGATTACTGGCACCGTCTCCAGGCAGAAGCCCGCCCCCTTTCCACGGCCGAGGCCGACACCCGCTTCACCGCCTGGCTCGCCAACCCCGACAACAAGGTCCCAGTGCACGAGCTCACGGGGAGAACGACCGTGAACTGGCAGCTGCTGACCTTTCTGATCGGGTTCGAGTCCCGCAAGATGGCCTTCTTCACCAAGCAGAACCGCGCCGGCCTCGCCCGCCGGGCCACCGCCGAACGGCTCGTTGTCGAGGGCCGCATCCGCACCAGCCTGATCGACGGACTGCGCGAGGTGACCAGGCCGGACGACAGCCGCAGCCCCTGGCACGACAGTCTCCAGCCCCGCGAACTCGCGGTCGAGTGCCTGGCCCTGCGCAATGCCTGCTATGTCTTCGTCGCCGCGCTGTCGATGATGCGTGACTGCGAGATCCGCGAGATCACCAAAGATGCTCTCACCGAGTACTTCGGCACCCCGGCAGTGAAGTCAGTCAAACGCAAACTCGATCCCGACCTGCCCACCGCCCACTGGTGGATCATCGCACCGGTCGCCCAGGCCATCGAAACCGCCACACACCTGTCAATGAGTGACACCCTCGCCTTCGCGGCGGTCACCCCGCGCTTCCACGGCAGCGGCTTCACCAGCCAAACCGCCATCGGGTGCTTCATCAAGCACGTCAACCGTCACCGGAGAGTGACCGGCCTTGCCGAGATCCCTCCCAGCAAGGTCACTCCGCACATGTTTCGTCGGACCATGGCCATGCTCACCCGCGACTATCCCGGATCGGAAATCGCCGTTGGGATGCAGCTCAAGCACGCAGCCACCCGAGCCCTGGCCAACCGCTGGACCCAGGGCTACATGGATCACGATCCCTCCTGGGCCCGCCTCCTCACCACCGCCATCGCCGAACGTCGGTTCCAACGGCTGAGGGACCTTTTCGACGCCGACAGCCGCGGCGAGGCAATCGGCTTCGGGCCCGGCGCTGACCAGATGCGTTCGGCCTTCGCTGCCGTCCGGGAGAAGGCCGAAGCCCTCCGAGCGAGCGGAAAGGCCCAGCGAGGGGACATCCGCGTCGAAGACGACCTGCTCAAACGCACGCACCTATCAATCCGGTTCGGAAAGCTCAACCACTGCACCCTGGACGAGAACAACCCCGTCGGCGCGAAGTGACTCGAAGACGCCATCGTGCCCCCAGGACACCGAGGGCCACTCATCGACCGCTGCCAGCCCGCACGCTGCAGCAACAGCATCATCGCCCCCGAACACCTGCCAATCTGGCAGGCCGAGCACGCCTCCCTGACCAAACTGCGGAGCCTCCCCACACTCCCGGCGAACCGCAGAGCCCTGATCGACCAGCAGATCCGCGACGTCGAGATCGCGGTCACCAAGGCGGGAGAATCATGACCACCCCAACGCGGCCCGGTCTCTCCGCAACGGCTGAGAAGGCCCTTCGAGAGGCCATGGAACGGCTCTTCAACGGTCGGCCCATCCGCACCGACGGCAAGCTCACCAAGCAGAACCTCTGGCGCGAGGCGGGCGTCAGCCGGGCCACGATGAACCGGGCAACCGCAGTACTCGTCGACTGGGATAACCACGTCAATCACAGCACGGCAAGCAAACACGACCAGACCCAGGCCGCGGAGATCGCCCGCCTCCGCCGCCAACTGCGAGACAACCGAAACGAGCGACAACGACTCCAAGACGAAGTCGACGCCGCCGCCACAGTCATCGCGGCCCTGCTCGCGGAGAACACTGCCCTCCGCGAGCAGATCGCCCAACGCTCAGCCGTCGTCCTCCCGCTCGACCGAGCACACGCCACACGCGAGTGAAAGCGGCGCGGAACCAGCCCAGAGCCAGCGGGCTGAGATGGTGAGGTGTCGTGATCAACCCTCGTGGCGCCGACGCGCGAGATGGACGCCGTAGGCGGTGCAGTCCAACACATCCGCAGGCCCCGAAGGGCATCGAGGACCCGCCGGGCCGGTCATGGGCGGCAGGCCGGCGACGCGCTGGGAGTGGACGTCAGCGTGTGAAGGAACTAGTCGAACTGGATCCAGAGCTGGCGGGGTGCGGGGACGTCCTGTTGCGCTCGGCTCGTTCCGCGGCGAGGACGCTTTCCAGTACAGCGGGAAATCGCCGCAGAGCCTCCTTTCTCAGAGTCACGTAGCAGCGCGTGCCCTCCATCCGTTGCCAAGTGAGTCCCGCCTCACGAAGGGTCTTCATGTGGTGACTGAACGTGGACTGAGCGATTCGAACGGTGAAGTCTGTGCGCACATGCTCGTTGCCGTCCGCCAGGACGCCCATGACGTGCAGGCGGACAGGATCACCCAGAGCCGAGAGCACTGCGGCGAGGGTGACCTCTTCGAGGTCGGGGTGGCTTACTTCCTTGGGCACAGTAGAAAGCATACATCGATAATCGACGATTTTCGATGTAGTGTCCTCTCGTAGACACCCGACTGTGCTGATGTTTGCCGGGCGGCCGTGTCCTGACGCCAGCCGTACAGCAAGAGGAAGACGCATCATGGAACACCAGCCCGCCCGACCCCTTCATAACCGCGTCGTCATCGTCACCGGAGCCGGTACGGGGATCGGCCGGGCAACGGCGGTCGCGATGGCCGAAGCGGGGGCGCACGTCCTTGGTGTCGGGCGACGCCAGGTGGCCCTGGAGGAGACTGCCGCCATGCACCCCGGCATCGCGACTCTCGCCACGGACCTGCGCGTGGAGCATGCCCCTGAGCTGATCATCGGTACGGCGATCGACCGATGGAACCAGCTTGACGTGGTGGTGAACAACGCCGGCGCCACCGCACGTGTCTCGTTGGACGAGGTGACACGTTCGCGCATCACCGACCTGTTCGACCTCAACGTGATCGTACCCACCATGCTCGCCCAGGCAGCGTTGCCTCACCTGCGCCGCAGCAAGGGCTCGATCATCAACATCTCCAGCACCTACGGCCATCGCCCCCACCCAGGCGGTGCCCACTATGGGGCGACCAAGGCCGCCCTGGAACAGCTGACGCGGACCTGGGCCGTCGAGCTGGCCCAGGACGGGATCAGAGTGAATGCCATTGCTCCCGGGCCGACTGAGAGCGAGGCTCTGTCCGTCAGCGGGCTCACGGAGGAGGAGGTGATGAAGGTCAAGAAGGAGCAGGCATCCCGGATCCCTCTGGGAAGGAGGGGAGAGCCGGAGGAAGTCGCGTCCTGGATCGTCCGCTTCGCAGATCCCACCGCAACGTGGCTGACGGGCCAGGTTCTCACGATCGACGGAGGCCTCGAACTGATCTGAATACGCTTTTCCGGTGATCCACCGGGCATCAGGCCCCAGCAGAGACGCGACGGCTGCCGCGATCTCGTCGGCCTCGCCCATCCCTCCGAGCGCGACACCCATGCTGGAAGCATGCCGTCGGTGAGCACCTGCTCGCTCCCGTGTGACGCGGAACGCGGCGACCACGCCGTCTGCCGGCCGTCGTCCGTCCAGCCCGGCGTGCGGACCGGTCCGGGCGACATCCCTCGACCCGGGATGCCACAGGTCGCTAACCTCTCCGGCACGTGGTCGGCGACCATTTGAAGGCCGGTCGCGGTAAGAGAGGTTGGTCAGCTCGGCCGTGTGGTGCTCCGTGTCGGGTTCGTACATGTCCCAGATTGCCGCCGCCACTGCCGCCTCGAGCGCAGGGTCACCGGCTGTTGAGAAGGAGCCGAAGTCCAAGGTCGCTGCCGGGACTGCGGCGTCGACGACCCGGATGTTGGGCGGGACCAGATCACCGTGGATGGCGGTTCAGAGGTCGTCGGCAGGGCTCGCAGCGATTCAGTGGTCCCACTGGACCGGTCAGGACAACCGGGGCACCGCAGCGGTGAGCACGTTCCGGTGGTCGCGGGCGGCACGCTCGGCCGGAGCGGCCAGTGCCTCGGGGAGCGGGTGTGACCGTCTCGCAGGGGGCGGTCGTCGCCCTGCACGGTCAGCCGCCGCGTCCCGGGCGATCCCGGCACAGACGCCACAGGCCCGGCCGCACAGTGAGTGCTCGGCCGGTCCCACACTACGATCAAGGCTTTCAGCAGATGGTGGGCGTCGTCCAGCAGACGCGATGGAGTCACTCTCGGCGAGAGAGCGGCGTCCGGCTGGACACGTGCGCGTCGAACCGCTGCTGTTCCAGCAGGTTCCGGCCGAGACAGAGCGAAGAAGTTGGCGGACGAGGACCGGCGCGGTCTGACCGCCCTGGTGGGGGCCGATGTCAACCCGTACGGCACCTTCCGCCCGGACCAGCGGGGGCGAGCCGCCTCCCTGGATGTACACCGTGCAGGTACGTATGCCGTTGGACGCTTGTGTGCCTGTGTGAGCCGGGGCGGCTGGCACTAGCCGCCCCGGCTGATCCCACCAGCAATTGCACGGCAGTGGAGTTCGCCAGCCACCGTGACCGCCGGTAGTTCCGTCGAGGTCAGATGCCCACCGGGTAGCGGCTGGTGATGGCGACGCGGTTGAAGGCGTTCATCACGGTTGCCAGCCAGGCGACTGCCGAGATCTGGTCTGCGGTGAGTATGTCCGCGGCGGCGTTGAAGTCCTCGTCACTGACGTGTCCGTCCGGCACGCGTGTGATCGCCTCGGTGAGGCGCAGGGCGGCGCGGTCGGTGTCGGAGAAGTAGCCGGTCTCTGCCCATGCGGGCAGCACCGCGATCCGGTCGGGGTTCTCGCCCTTCTTGAGGGCGTCGTTCGTGTGCATGCGCAGGCAGAACGCGCAGCCGTTGATCTGGGAGGTGCGGATCCTCAGCAGTTCGACCAGAAGGGGGTCGAGGCCCGCTGCGGTGGTGGCCTTCTCCACCTCTGCCGACAGGGCGATGAGGGTCTTGTAGGCGGCCGGGTGCTGCTCGCCGATGTTGACGCGCTGGGGGTCGGTCACGGTTCCTTTTGCTTCCTTCGTGCGGTGCGCGCCGCGCGTGTCGGGCACGTCTTGGTGGTGGATGGGGGCGTGCTCCGGCGGGGCCGGAGTTCGTGAAGGGTGTTGCCGCCCCTCTGCATGCCCCCCGGGGGTTACGACTTCGGGTCTTCGACCTTGAGCTTGGCCCCGGTGTCGGAGACGAAGACGACCAGGATCTTTGCCGGCTTGGTCCGGCTGGCGTTCTCGGTGAGGACATGGTGGGCGCCCGGCTGCTCGACCCAGTTCTCGCCCTGGTGGTAGGTGGTCACGGGCTTGTCGTCGAGCCTGCTGCGCACGGTGCCTTCGAGGACGTAGGCGTAGACGAACGCCTGGCCGTGCCGGTGCGGCAGCGCGCTTGCGCCGGGCGGGAAGGCGACGATCGCTGAAGTGAAGGTCTTGCCCTTCACATTCGCAAGCGCCTGTTGCAGCAGTGGTGTGAAGATTTCGACGGAGTGCCTCGATGCGGCGACCGTCGCCGGCGCGCTGGCGTGGGCGGGCTGGTCGGAGGCCGAGCAGGCCGTGGCCCCTGTCAGTGTGGCAGCAGCCAGCAGGCCGGCGGCGGTTCGCATTCTTATCACAATGGGTCTCTCGATTCAGTCTTCCGTGATGCGGATGATCGTCTTGCCGGGGGTACGCGTGCCGGGGGCGAACGCGGTGGGTGCCTCGGCGAGCGGCCGCACAGCGCCGACGAATGGCTGGAGCCGGCCGTCCCTCAGCCGCGTGGCGAGCTCGGCGAGCCGTTCGCGGTCGGGTTCGACGACGAAGAAGACCGCCCGGCCGTCCTTGGGCTGGACCTTGGGCGGCATGACGATGCTGACCAGCGTGCCGCCGGCTCGGACCAGGGTGGCCGAGCGGTCGAGGATGTCACCGCCGATCACGTCGAACACGACGTCGACCTCGCCGGCGTGCTCCAGCTTCTCGGCCTGCAGGTCGATGAAGGTGTCTACCCCGAGGGCGAGTGCCCTGTCCCGGTCGGAGGCCCGGCCGGTGCCGATGACGCGGGCGCCGGCCTCGCGGGCGAGCTGCACGGCAATCGAGCCGACGCCGCCCGCAGCACCGTGGATGAGGACGGTCTGGCCCGTGGTGAGGCCGCCGTGGTCGAACAGGCCCTGCCAGGCGGTCAGTCCGGAGATGGGCAGTGCGGCGGCCACGGTGTGGTCGATGTCCGCCGGCAGCGGGGCGAGGTTGCGGGCCTCCACCGCGACGTACTCGGCGAGGGTGCCGTTACGGGTCCAGTCAGCCAGGCCGAACACTCTCTGTCCGACGCTCAGGCCGGTGGTGCCGTACCCCAGCTCCGCGACGACACCGGACAGCTCGTGCCCGGGCACACTCGGCGTCCGGTCGCGGCCGGCGCGATCGGTCCACGTTGCGGGCCAGTCCAGTTCGCCACGGGTGAAGCCGGCGGCGTGCACGCGCACGATGACGTCGTTCTCGGCCGCATGGGGGTAGGGCATGTCCGTCAGGGACACACCGGCAAGACCGGCGTCACGGTCTCGCACATTGATGGCTTGCATGCTGATCCTTACTGGGAGAGGCGATGGCGAGCGCACAGCGCACTCGCGCACAGGGCTCATGGCGGCTGCAGGGGGATGTATGCCGTTCTGCATGATCGATCTCACCTGCTCGCGCGTATTCCTTCGTCGCCCGTTATGCGTTCTCAGCAGGGAGACGAGATAGCCCCGCCGCGTGTGACAGCTCAGACGCGCGCGAGTTTGTCGGGGTTTATGACCCGGCGGTACGCGGTGATCAGACCGTCTGTGATCTGCACCGTGTCGACGGAGTAGATGCGGCCTTGCCGGTGGAAGACGAGGGCCGGCTCGCCGCCGACCTCCGCGAAGTCGATGCGGTCGGGGCGCCACTGGCGCCCCGTACGCACCATGACCTCGGCGACGCGCCCGCCGCCGTGAATGAGCTTGCGTGCCGCCAAGACCTTGCCGCCGCCGTCGGTGACGTAGACCGCGTCCGGGTGCAGGAGCCTGACCAGGCCGGCCAGGTCCCCGGCCTCGTAGGCGGCGCGGAAGACCGTAAGGACCCGTTCCCGCTCGGCCTTCGATGCCTGAGGCGTGGACTGCTTCGCCTTGGCCACCCTCCGTCGTGCCCGTGAGGCGAGCTGCCGGGCCCCGGGCACGGAGACATCAAGCACTTCGGCGATCCGGCCGAACTCAAGACCGAAGACGTCGTGCAGGATGAAGGACACCCGCTCCGGCGGGCTCAGCTCTTCCATGACCAGGAGCATCGCCGAACTGACCGACTCGTCGACGAGTACCGGCTGCGACGCGTCCGGGCCCGTCAGCAGCGGCTCCGGCAGCCACGGCCCGACATACGTTTCCCGGCGGAAACGGGCACTCTTGAGGATGTCGTACGACCGTCGCGCGGCCACCGTCACCAGCCAGGCCCGCAGATCACCGATGTCCTGCAGATCCGCTCCGGCCGCGCGCAGCCACACGTCCTGGGTCACATCCTCGGCATCGGCCACACTCCCCAGCAGCCGGTAGGCCACACCGAAAACCGCGGGCCGGTTCCTCTCCCATTCGGCTCCGAGCAGGTCCTCCTGCCCAGACCGTCCGGGCCCGTATCCGTCACCCATACGGATCGCAACCTCCTCCAGCCTGCGGAGCCAGCGTAGAGCCGAGCTCAGGAAATCCGCTCTGACACGGCGGTCGTAAGTCGTGGGTCGAGCTGCTCTGGGGCTGGTGTCGGCGTACGGCGGTGTTTCCTGGTGGAGGCACTCTCACTGGGGCAACACCACCCGGAACCGACTCGCCGGGGGATGCTCAGCAGCGGGTCAGTTCGCTGTGAGGCTCGCCTTTCCCGGCCGTCCGCGTCAGGTCTCCGGTCGGCCGGTGAGCACGCGATCGTCCGGCGTGGAGGGCCGCACCCAAGGACAGCGCCCCGACGAAGCCGACGTACAGGTAGCCCGTGGCCTCCAGCCCCCATGAGGGCGCCGCGACCCCGGCCGCGAGGGACGGAAGACTCAACGCCGCATAGCTGATCACGTAGACGGCCGAGAAAACCTCCGAGCGCGACTTCGCGGTGGTGACCGCGCTGATGGCGCGAAGGCTCCCGTTGAACGTCAGGCCGACGCCCAGCCCTGCGACGACTGATCCGCCCACGTATACGGCCGCCGACGCAACAGCGATGGCCACCGCCAGTCCGAACGCGCCCAGCGTCAGGAGAGCCGCCCCTAGCGACGTGGCGTGCCGTGCCGTCTGCCGAACGGAGCAGAAGGCGCCCACGCTGTTGGCCAGAAACAGCGCCGCGATGCTGAGCCCGCCCGCAGCGCCGAACCGCACATGTAGGACGTTGCTCACCAGGGAGGGAGTGAGCGAGAGGAACAGACCCGTGACGGCCCACCCCGCGACAAGGGCGGGAACCGAGGCGAGGAACGCCGGCCGGACCTCCCGAGGGACCCGGACCCTTGGTCGCAACGACGCCGGTCGAAACGCTTGAGGGGCGGGTGGTTCGGGGATCCGGAGGACGACCGCGGAAAGAATGACGAAGGTCAGCGTAAGGACCGGAAAGACATACGCGTCGGGACGTGAAGTCGACTGCACCAGCAACCCCACGACTCCGGCACCGGTGGCCATGCCGATACTCGTGCCCACCGCTGTCATCGTCGGCCCCAGCTGCGGACGTCGCACGGGTGAGAGGTCGACCAGTCCGGCGGCAAGAGCGCCCGTGGCCGTCCCCGTGGCGATGCCCTGGACCACCCGGGCGATCAGGAGGGAGACGATGCCGTCGGCCGTCCAGAAGATGGCCGTGGGGGGGCCACCCACCCGAAAGGGGGGTCCCCCAACCCGCGGGCGGCCCCCGCGTGGGACCGGCGAGACCCCCCTCACCGGACCGCC
>NZ_JBHYKH010000067.1:0-4450 GCF_042741275.1 Streptomyces sp. NPDC058964 | reverse complement strand
ATCGGGCGGGCTACTTGGCCGGCGGCGCCCCAAAAGAGGGCGGTGCGGGGCGCCGCCACGAGAAGGGCGGCAACCAGCACGGGGCGGCGCCCCAGGTGGTCGCTCAGCGATCCGAGCGTCAGCAACGCGCTGAGCAGACCGACGACATACACCGCGAAGACCACCGTCAGCATCGTGACCGACAGGCCCCAGCGCTCCCGGTACAGCGGGTAGATCGGTGACGGTGCGCTTGCCGTGGCCATCATCACCACATTGGCACCGAACAGCACGGCGAAGCCCGCACCTCGTCCGAGACGACGCCCGCCGTGAGAGCTACTCACACGTTTCATCACGTTGCCTCTTCTGGCGTCCTGATCAGCTCGGCCAGGGAGCGCCCAGCATGCGCTCGACCGTGGTGGTGCGGCGGAAGCCGGGAACGAAGTGCTCCAGCACATCGGCATTCACGGTTCCGTTCGTGGTCTCGGGGCGGTGCTTGAGACCGTCGACGTAGGCCTGCAGGAACTCGTTCTTGAAGTCGCCCCGCGGATGGGTGGCGGTGATCTCATCCACCTGGCTGCGGTCCAGCTCGTCCAGACCGAAGCCGAGCACGTCGGTCAGAACCCCGAAGTACGTGATGGCGACCTCCGGGCCCATCCGGTTGGGAATTCCCGGGGTCGTGTGCAGCGCGATCGCCGTCCACACCACGTCGGCGGCCGTGGCCGGGAAACCACGGTCGAGCATGAACTTGCGGGCGTGGTCGGCTCCATCGACCTCGAAGCGCTGCTCTGCGCTGGAAAACGGCGTCAACAGGCCCGTGTCGTGGAACATGGCGGACAGGTAGAGAAGCTCCGGGTCGGGGTCCAGGCCAAGCCGGTGAGCATGAATGGCGCCGAAGACGAAAACGCGCCGGGAGTGGTGGTAGATGAGGGGGCTGGTCATCTCCTGCATGACACGGGTGGCCTCGGCGACTGCCGCCGTTTCAGGAATTTCTACCCCCGCGATGATCTCGCTCATGACCTCTGCTCCTTCGGATATCGGTGTGTTACGAATGGACGGTGCATCCGTCTTCCACACTGCCAACCACCCGTCGTCCGGCGCTCCCTCGGTCCGGCCATGAGTCACCCGAATCCGGACAGGCAGGCGGCGGCATCGGGGGCTCCGCCACGCATCGGGTCGCGATCCTCGTCTACGACGGGGTCAAACTTCTGGACGTCGTCGGCCCCGCGGAGGTATTCGGGGAAGCGAACCGGCTCGGTGCCAACTACACGATCGTGCTGGTGTCACCGACCGGTGCCGATGTCACCTCGTCCATCGGGATCCGGATCGCGGTCGACGACGCCGCCGCCACGGAGTCTGCTCCCGACACGTTCCTGGTGCCCGGCGCAGACCTCTACCCGCGCACACCTGTGCCCCGTGATCTGATCGAGGCCACGCGAACACTCTCACTCCGGGCCAGCCGTGTCGCCTCCATCTGCACCGGAGCCTTCATCCTCGGCGCCGCCGGCCTCCTGGACGGCAAGCGCGCGACCACACACTGGAAGGTCGCGCACGAACTCGTCGCCCGCTGTCGGGCCAGCCGCGTCGAACCCGACGCGATCTACGTCCGTGACGGCACCACCTACACCTCGGCGGGCGTGACCGCCGGCATCGACCTGGCACTGGCACTCATCGAGGAGGATCACGGTCCTGATCTGACCCGCGACGTCGCCCGCGCCCTGGTGGTCTATTTGCAGCGTTCGGGAGGCCAGTCACAGTTCTCCGCCCCACTGCAGGGACCGCCGCCCCGATCTCCTGCCCTCCGTAGAGTCACCGACGTGATCACGGCGAATCCCGGGGGAAACCACTCACTCGGCGAACTCGCCAAGCACCTCAATGTGAGCACTCGGCATCTCACGCGGCTCTTTCGCGAGGAGCTGTCCACTACGCCGGCCCGGTACGTGGAAATGATCCGGTTCGACATGGCGAAAGCTCTACTCGACCAGGGGCATACCGCAACGCAGACGGCGTCCCTTGCCGGATTCCCGAATTACGAGAGTATGCGGAGAATTTTCGTGAGGGAATTGTCGCTTAGCCCCGCCGCCTATCAGCGCCGCTTCAGAACGGCGCGCCGGGACGACGAGGGGCAGTAGTAAGACGAAGCTGTCACTGCGTGGTTACCGCCACGGCTTCGTCCACCACATCCCGCGATACCTCCCGACAGCACAGCCTTCCCAGGCGGGCTCAGCGAATATCCACCAACGTGCCTGCTCACCAAGCCCGCCCCTCAAGCCCACCACGACCTGCCCGCCCTCCCGGGCCACCAACCTCTGCCCCATCGCAGCCATGGCACCGGATCGCCTCGCTGCACGTCTGGAAGATGCCGCCACCACTCTCGCGGCGTAGGGACCGTACCCGCCCGACACCACGGACCTCACCAAGGCCGGGTGACAACATCCGATCAAGATCGTGTTTCACGATACCGAACAGCTCCACGGAGCACCCCGGCCGGAATCGTTCGTATGCTTGCGCCACCACTCCGAGACTCAGCGCGCGACACGACATGCCAGCATCCTGGCACGAGCGACTCCTGCGGTGCTTGATCCTTTCTGTCGGCCCAGGCGCGAGCTGATGTCTCATGAGACACCCAAAAGTCTGGAGAAGGACGGGTACGGCCGGCAGACGGCCGACCCGGTCCGCTTCCCGCACGGCATGGAGTCCGTCGCCGACCACATCCACGCCGAGGGCCTCAAGGCCGGCATCTACCTGCCCGTCGGTCTGGAGAAGGAGGCGTACGGCGACGGAAAGGTGCCCGTCGCCGACGCGGACGGCTGCACCACCGCCGACATCGTCTACGGCGACCTGCGCACGACCAACGGCTGGGACAGCGCCTACAAACTCGACTTCTCCCGGCCCTGTGCCCAGAAGTACGTGGATTCCCAGGCGCGGCTGATCGCCGGCTGGGGCTACGACTTCCTCAAGCTCGACGGTGTCGGCCCCGGCTCCTTCAAGAGCAGCGACCAGTACGACAACGTTGCCGACGTGGCGGCCTGGCAGAAGGCGATCGCCGCCACCGGCCGGCCCGTCCACCTCGAGGTCTCCTGGTCCCTGGACATCGGACACGCCGCCGACTGGAAGAAGTACTCCAACGGCTGGCGCGTCGACACCGACGTCGAGTGCTACTGCAACACCCTCGTGACCTGGGAGAACTCCGTCGACGACCGCTGGGACGACGCCCCCGGCTGGACCCGGCACGCAGGCCCGGGCGGCTGGAACGACCTCGACTCCCTCGACATCGGCAACGGGGCCATGGACGGCCTGACCAAGGCCGAACGGCAGAGCTACGCCACCCTGTGGGCCATCGCCAAGTCCCCGCTCTACACCGGCGACGACCTCACCCGCCTCGACGACTACGGCCTCTCCCTGCTCACCAACCGCGAGGTCATCGCCGTCGACCAGGGCGCGGCCCCGCCCGCCCGACCGGTCACCCCCTCCGACGCCCAGCAGGTAACGCCTCCGTCGCCGGCTGCTCCGCCTGCTCCGGCGAGAAGAAGGTCGGCAACCTCTACCTCGGCGGGAAACTCCGCTTCAACGACATCGTCGTCGACCGCCCCGGCACCTACCTGGTCAAGGTCGCCTACGTCAGCGGTGACGCCCGGTCGGCCGACATCTCCGCGAACTCGGGCGGCGCCGTCCGCCACAAGTTCCCCTCCACCGGCGACTGGGGGACCGTCGAGACGGTGAGCGTGCCCGTGACGCTGCAGGCGGGCGTCAACACGATCACGTTCGGCAGCGGTTCGGGCTACGCGCCCGACATCGACCGGATCGACGTCCCCAAGTCCCCGCGACAGTGAGGACGAGCAGCAGCCGTGGACCCGCGCCCCGGCAGACGCGGCGCCGCGGCGACCGGAGCCCTCGCCGGAATGGCCGCCTTCACCGCCTCACGCCGCACCACGACGCCCCTCGACCCCGTCGGCAACGGCCGCCACGGCGCCCTCGCGAGCAACGACTCCGGCCGTGAACTGCTCCTGGTCACCGATGCCACGATGTGGACCGGCGGCCCAACGACACCCTCGACTCCGACGGCCGGTTCCCCTACGGCCGGGACGACTTCGGCCCGCTTCCCCTCCTCGCCCGGCTCACCGTCGGCCTCCCGACCACGACCTGTCCGCCGTCTCCGACCACCGGCTCTCGACCTCGCCCAGGGTGTGGTGCCCACGTCGTACGTCCGCTCCGGGGTCACCTACCGGCGACAGCCGTTCGCCCGTCGGCCCGACGACGTGATCGTCCTGCACTTCGGCCGGAGCGGCGGCGGCCACCACACCGGCACCGTCACCCTCGACGGCACCCACGGCGAACACGACCCGCGCACCTGCCCGTTCCCAGGTGCCTTGCCCAACGGGCCGTGCCACCTCGACTGTCACCCGGAACCGGTCGGTTCCCGCGTGATTATGCCATCCCGCTATGCGATCGCCCCCCCCACCGGGCGGCGGCG
>NZ_JBHYKH010000066.1:21358-26136 GCF_042741275.1 Streptomyces sp. NPDC058964 | reverse complement strand
AGTGCAGGGGGATGATGGCGCGTTGGTGTGGCCGCTCGCGACGGGCACGGCAGCTTCGCAACCGGAACGGCCGGCTCGTCGCGCACGTGCTCGAGATCTCGCTGTGCTTGGCGCAGATCGTCAGGAAAGCTGTCCTTCACGCACCAACGTCAGTTCGACGCTCCGGGAGCGCCGTTCCACAGGCACCGTCGAATTCGACTCCGTAGCGTCGGAGTTCCGTGGCTCATACGCGTGGCGGTTGCAGGGTCGCAGGGACGGGGCCGTCGGGGCGGACCGTGATGCCGTACACCGCTTTCGGCGGAGTCGAGCGGAGGGACGGGACGTGGACCGGCAGCAGGTGCTCGAGAAGGGCGACCGATTCGCGCAGCGCGAACTGCAGGCCGAGGCAGGCGCGGGGACCGATACCGAAGGGGTAATAGGCCCCCGGGTTGGTGGGCCGGCCGTCCGGGGTGATGAAGCGGCGAGGGTCGAACCGCTCCGGTGCCGACCAAAGTCCGGGATCACGGTGCGTGAGGTACGGGCAGACCAGGACGTCGGTGCCGGCTGCGACGGCATGGCCGGCGAGGGTGTCGTCCTCGGCGGCGTGGCGGGGCAGCAGCCAGGCCGGTGGGTAGAGCCGGAGTGTCTCGTGGACCAGTGCCTGGATCGCCTGACGACGTTCCGTTGAGCCTTCTGGGCCGACGGCGAGAGCATGTTCGCGAGCGGCCGGGTTCCGGTCGAGGAGCAGATGCAGCCAGGTGAGGGTCGCGGCGGTGGTCTCGTGCCCGGCAACGAGCAACGTGACCAGCTCGTCGCGGATCAGCCGGTTCGTGTACTCGGGGTGCTCAGCGGCGGCCTCGGTCAGAATGTGCAGCAGGCCCGGACCACCGGGGCCTGCCGCTCCGCTGCGGGCGGCCTCGACGGCGTGCCGGGCGACCGCATCGATACGCGCCAGCTCAGTGGCAACGGCGTCCTGGGCCTCGGTGACATCAGCGGGAAGAGTCGGCAGAGCGGCCACTACTGCTGCCACCGCGGCCAGTTGGCGCTCGATGGCATCGTCGAGCGGGTGTCCGGTGAGCGAGCGCCAGATGGCGTCCAGCGCGAAACGGCGCATCTCCTCAGCCACATCGAAACTCCGACCGGTACGGGCGTATCCGTCCCAGCGATCGGCCGTGGTCCGGGCGGCCTCGGCGATCCGCTGTTCGTACCGGCGCATTCCGGCACCGGTGAACTGGGACTGCAGCAACCGGCGTTGCCGCTTCCAGGCCGCACCCGTGGCGGCGAGGAGACCGTCTCCGATCAGCAGACGGGCGCGGTGGGAGCGTTTGACGTACCGCTCCGGGCAGCGGGCGAGTACGTGCTGGACCGCCCGAGGTTCGGTGACGAGCACGGTGGGGGTGGGCCCGACGCGGAACGAGGCGATGCCACCCAGCCGCCCGTGCACCTCGGAGAGCAGTTCGACCAGTTCACCTCCCCGCGACTGCCACCGCTCCACGAGCCCGGGCTCCGCTTCGGGGATCGGCCGCCCCGTTCCGGGAACGCGGGGAAGTGAGTCGGGGCCGGCTTCGGTTTCCATGCACATTCTCCCGGTCAACCGTTGGCGCGGCCGTCACGGAGCACTGTCCCGACGGACTGTACGCGAGTGGGGACGTTCGGTGACAGTCCACCTCTGTGCGTGCGCGGACCGGCTGCTGGCTGGGCTCGCGGCCGATCGGCCGAACGGCGGATGTGCGGATGCTGGTCGCCCGGCGGATGCCGCGGAACGCGGAGCACGTCGGGCCCGTCTCGACCGGGCCTGCCTGCTCTGCTCGGGGCCGGTGGCGTGGTCGTCGTGACAGCCGGCGTGGCGGCAGCACTGTCACGGCGGGAGCGCGATTCCCGACGCTTCACCGGCTGGCTGTTTCATGAAGTGGGCCGGCCTCCACGGCCTCGCCGAGTCCGGGTCGCGGACTTCGCAACTCCTCACTCGACGTCGACTTCGAGAGCTCGCGCGAGCAGTGCGTCGACGAAGGTACGCAGGCCGTGCGGGTAGATGTCCCGCGCGGCCAGCGCGGCCCATCGGCTCCCGATGGCGGCCAGGTGTGGCACCACCGACGCGTCGAAGGCTTCGCGGTAGGCGGGATGTCCGTCCTCGGCACGCGATCGGGCGGAGTGGGCGCGGACAAGGACTTCGCCGACCGTGAAGTACCAGATGCTGCGGAAGACGTCGACGGCCTGCTCGGGTGTGCACCCGTGGTCGTCGGCCCCGGCCACGACGGCTTCGACCATCCACAGCGCCGACTCGTCGAGGAGGCCGACGAAACCGTCGGCCGTGAGTACCTCTGCGGCCCAGGGCCAGGCTGCCAGGGCGTCATGCATCGCTGTGGCGGCCATGACGATGCGGTCACGTGGAGCAGTGGGCAACTCGGGCCGCCCGATCTGATCGATGTAGTGGTTGAGCAGGAGGACCAGCAGGTCGTCCTTGCTCCGGATGTGGTGGTACAGCGTCGTCGCCCCGATGCCGATCTCGGCGGCCAGCCGACGGATGGTCAGCTTCTCCCAGCCGTCCCGGTCGATGAGCTGACGGGCTGCCGTCAGGATCTGCGCACGGGAGGTCACGGGCGGCCGGCCGGTGCGGCCCTGCGGTGCGGTGGGTCGGGGCATGGCCCCATCATGCCGTCCCGCTGTCCCAGGGCGTGAGACGGATGCGGATCGGGCCTTCGGTGTTCACAGCGACCGACCCCGATGCTACTTTCGGAACATGTTCGAAAAGTCGATTGGGAGCCGGGGACGGAGTCTGTGATGGCGCGCAGTTCGGGTGTTCGGCCAGGTCTCGCGCTGGCCGTGGTGGCCGTGGTGCAGTTCATGGTGTCGCTGGACCTGTCGGTCGTGAACGTCGCACTTCCAGGGATCGCTACCGGCCTCGGATTCAGCGCGGTCGGCCTGACCTGGGTGATCCACGCCTACGCCCTCACATTCGGTGGCCTGCTGCTCCTGGGTGGCAAAGCCGCGGACCGGTACGGCCGAAAACGGGTCCTGCTGTTCGGGCTCAGCCTGTTCGCCCTCGCCTCGCTGGCCGGCGGGCTGGCGCAGGGACCTGCCCAACTCGTCGCTGCCCGGGCCGTACAGGGCATGGGTGCTGCCGCGTTGGCTCCGGCCGCGCTGGCCCTGCTGACCGCTACGTTCCCCACCGGCAGGGCCCGCGTCCGCGCGTTCGGCGTATGGAGTGCGACGAACGCGGCCGGAGGCGCGCTCGGGGTCCTGATCGGCGGCCTGCTCACCCAGTACGCCGGCTGGCGTTGGGTGATGTTCGTGAACGTGCCGATGGCCGCCTGCGCACTGGCCCTGACCTGGCGCGGCATTCCCGCCGGGTCGCGGACCGTGCGCGGTGGCCGTCCGGACGTACTCGGAGCCACCCTGGCCACGGCGGGCATGACCCTGCTGGTGTTCGGAGTCGTCCGCACCGATCGGCACGGGTGGACCTCGCCGGTCACCCTGACCACCCTGGCGGCCGCTGCCTCCCTGCTGGTCGTGTTCATCCGCGTCGAGCGGACCACGACCCGCGAACCGCTGATCCGACTCGGCCTGTTCGCCAACCGCTCGGTAGCCGGCGCCAACACCTACAATCTGCTGGCCGGGGCTGCCATGACCCCGGCCTTCTACTTCGTCTCCCTCTACCTGCAACGCGTCCTGGGTACGGGGCCGGCGCGGACCGGGACCATGTTCCTGCCGTTCACCTTCGGACTGATCGCCGGCTCCCTGCTCGCCGTCAGACTCGGCTACCGACTCGTTCCCCGCGTGCTTCTGGTCATCGGCGGTCTGCTCACCGCGATCGGTCTCGCGTGGTTCGGCCTGATCAGTCCCGGCGGCACCTTCACCGCTGACGTCCTGGGGCCGTCGATCGTCGCCGGCGCAGGGTTCGGGCTCTGTCTCGGACCGGTCGTCTCCATCGCCACGGCAGGCGTCGCTCCCCACGAGGCCGGCACCGCCTCGGGTCTGCTCAACAGCTCACGGCAGATCGGAGCCTCACTCGGACTTGCCGCTCTCAGCACCGCGGCACAGCACCGCATCGGCCGGACAGTCACACCCGAGTCCCTCAACGACGGATACGCGCTCGGCCTGACCCTCGGCGCCGTGCTTCTGGTCGCCGCCGTTCTCGTCGCCCTCACTGTTGTGCGCCGGACGAGCCCGCCGGCACAGGCTGAGCGGACCGGCGAACGCGATGTGATGCCCGTCCAGGATTGACCCGCTGAACCGAACAGGACGTCAAGTTCCGTCAGTGTCGTGCCGGCCGGTGAGCGGCCGCAGCATCGTCAGCAGTGCGGCCGGGTCGGGAACGGCACGGAAGAATGCGGCGTCGGCCTCCTCCACGGCGCTGACGGCCCGTTGTGCCAGTGCGGCACCCTCGGAGGTGACGTGCAGCCGCTTGGCGCGGGTGTCGGCGGGGTCGACTTCGCGGCGGATCAGCCCTTTGTCCTCCAGTCTGCGCAGTACTTGCGAGGTCATCTTGACGTCCGTGCCGGCCTGCCTGGCGACGCCGAGCTGGTTGGGTGCCTCGCCCTGGCCGTTCAGCCACCAGGTGGTCGCGAGCAGCACGAACTGCACATGGGTCAGGTCCAACGGGGCCAGCGCCGCGGCGATGGGGGGGGGGGCGCGGCCGCCGGGCGGAGGCGCCCCGCCCGCCACCCCGGCCGGCCGGCCGGGGCCGCGGGCGGGGGGGGGCCCCCGGGGAACGCCGCCGCCCCCCCCCTCCCCCTGGCCGCCCAAAACCCCCACGGCGCCCTGCCGGAGCGTTCGGTACGGATCCTGGCGGCCGGGCT
>NZ_JBHYKH010000066.1:17445-21348 GCF_042741275.1 Streptomyces sp. NPDC058964 | reverse complement strand
GGCGCGCACCCCTCACTCAACCTGGTCACGGCCACCGGGGCCCGGCGCGGGGGCGTTGTCCGGCTCCCCGCCCCGGGTTACAAGCCACAGCAGGAACCCAGGGCTCTCGTCCGGGTCCAGAGGCACGGTCTAGCCCTCCGCGACCTTCGCCAGCGCGGCGACGACATCGGGGAAGTCGGCCGTGATCGCCGGCCCGAGCTGCGGTCCGACCTGCTCGGCGGCCGGGCCGGTGATCTCCGTGCGGTAGGTGATCCGGGTCAACCCCGTGGGCAGCGGTTCCAGGCGGTGCACGGTGCGCACGACGAAGTCGCCGGCGTCCATCACGTCGGTGAACAGCTCGTCGGGCACGACCTCGGTGAGGCGCATCTGAATGGGCTCGTCACCGGGCGGCGTCATCGTGAACGTCGTACCGACCACGAACGGCCCGTCGATCTCGATCTTCTCGACACCGTCGTTCCAGGTCGGCCATGCCGCCACGTCCGACCAGTGGCGCCAGATCGCTGCCGGGGGCGCCGTGGTCTCGGCACTGTACTCGTACTCCCACATGTTCATGTTCCCTCCCGTTTCGTCTACGTGAAGACTATCTACGCGCAGACTATTTCGCAAGTGTGGAGTCACTCCGATGCAACCGTCAGTGCGGTACTGCCCTCTTCTTGATCGAATTTGTCGAGCGGTGCCTGACGGAAGGGGGAACGTTGCTCTTCAGTGCAGTCCGAGCCGTGACCGTTGGTGGTCTTGTTGCGGTGGCCCTGTGGGGAGCGGCCCCAACCGCAGCCGCCGGGGACGCAAGCCCGGCCGCAAGCGGCAGCCCGCCAGCGAAGGTCCGCCTCGACTATGTCGCGTCGCAGGGGCGGCGCCTCGAAGCGGGTGACGCGCTCTGGTTCAGTGTCCAGGGGATGCCGCCGGGCTGGGACACCGTGACCGTCACCTCTCCAGCCCTGGTGGAGCCGATCACCCTCACCCCCGTCAAGAAGGGGGCGACGCAGTCAGCCCAGGTCGACGCGCCGGGGACCCGGCACCGCATCCGTTCCGGTCTGCGTGCCGGCACCTATCCCGTCACCGCGACCAGCCACGACCGCATCGTCGCCACCGCGCGTCTCAAGGTCGCGGCTGAGGGTTCGGCGGAGACAGGCCGGTTCGTGATCGGACCGAAGGACGCGTTTCCCGGCAGTGACGTGCCCGCCGCCGTACGGCCGGGCGGTGAGGTCCGGGTGGTCCTCTCCGATCTGCGGCCCGCACCGAACGAGGACTCACTGACGGTCACGTCCCCCATATTCAAGGGCCCGTTGACCATCCGGACGGACAGCTCGGACGACCCCGGGTGCAAGTGCGACGACCCCGCCACGGTCTATGCGGGTCACGCACGAGTGCGCGATGACGTGCCCGAGGGCCGCTACACGCTGACCGTCGTCAGCCACGGTGGGCGGCAGACCACGACACAGCGGGTCACCGTGGCCGGCAAGGCCGTCGCGCACGGCCGCTCCTGGATGGCCGGTGGTGCCGTCGCCGCCGGGAGCGTGGCACTGATCGGGGGTGCCGCGATCGCGGCGCGCCGCCGGTCACACAAGGCTGCCTCCCGCATGTAGTGGCGGCCCCGGCAACGTGCGGGCGTGCCGTGCGCCCCGGGCGGACAGCGGCCTGTGGACGCACCGCCCTTGCTGTCGGCTGCCCTCATTGGCTTCCTCTGACCACTCCCGGTGCAGAGGCAGTTGTTCCATGAGTCAGAAAGCAATTCTTGTATACCTCACACAGACGAATATCCCGCCTCGTGGTCTCGGCAGCCGGAACCGCTCTGTTCCTGGCAGGTGGAGGAAGTCCCGCCCAGGCACCGGGTCCGTCCGCCTCCGGGCGGTCGGCGACTGCGAAGCAGGTCCCGAAGCCCGCGCCCTCCACCACGAGAAGCACGGGCAGTCCCTCCAAGCCGACAGCCGGTGGAGGGAGCTGGACGGACGACGACGCCATCCGGTTCTGGACACCTGAACGGATGGCCTCGGCCACTGACCCGGCCCCGCCCGCGCGGGTCCCGAACCCGAGTGCCGAGGCCCAACCCCGGCCGAGCGCCTGGACGCGCACGTCGGCGGCGGCCGACATGCCGACCGCGGAGCACTTCCTCGGACTGAAGTCCGTAGGGACGATCTTCACCTACTCGACGGACCCGACCACCGACACGATGCACGCCCACAAGTGCTCTGCCAGTGTCGTGGAGAGTCCCGACCGCAATCTGATCCTGACCGCCGGACACTGCTCCGGCGGCAAGGCGGTCTTCGTTCCCGGGTACACCGCCGAGTACCCGCTGGACAAGCAGCCGTACGGGTTCTACCGAGTCTCCGACTGGTTCGTCGACAACCGCTACGTGCACGATTCCAGGAAGGCGATCTCGGACCTGGACTTCGCGTTCGGCCGTCTCCAGCCGTCACAGACCGGCAAGGAGGCCCAGGACGTGGTGGGCGCGAACAAACTGGTCCGCACGCCTGGTTACCTCAACCAGAGCACGATGGTCGGCTACCCGTCCAGCCACAACCCCGAGGATCACGCGGTACGTTGCCCCACCCAGACGGAGGCGCTGCCCGGCTTCTATCAGATCCAGGCCAAGTGCCGCGGCATGTGGGGCGGTGTCTCGGGCGGCCCCTGGTTCTCCAAGGTCGACTGGGCGGCCGGATCCGGTGAGATCATCGGCAACGTCGGCGGCTACAACGGCGGCGGGAACGACGCCAATGCCGACTGGCTCACCTACAGCCCCATGCACGGTGACTGGTTCTTCCGCCTGTACGAGGAGGCGAAGAAGAACCAGCACGCCTCCCATGGCACTTCCTACGATCAGCCGCCGCTGCCGTACTCCATGGGCAGTGGCGACACCTGGACCCACGCAAGGCTGCTGGCATCGGGGGAGTACACCGGTGACGAGAACGGTGACCTGATCGTGGTCTGGACGGACGGCGAGGTCACGCTCTACACCGGAGACGGCAACGGCGGCTTCACGGGCGAGCGCCGGCTGGCCGCGCCCAACGACACCTGGAAAGAGGTCAAGTCGCTCACCGGCGGCAACTTCTCCGGCGGCACCGGTTCGGACCTGCTGGCCGTGTGGAACAGCGGAGAGGTGAGGATCCTCCCCGACGTCGGCACCCAGGGCCTGGACGGCGGGATCAAGCTGGCGGACGCCGGCTCCGTCTGGAGCCATGCCGACCAGATCACCGCGGGCGACTTCGGAACCGACAAGTACGTCACCGACCTCCTGGTGCGCTGGAGCGACGGTGAAGTCACGGACTACACGGCGGTCGGAGACAAGGGCTTCGGCACCGAACACCAGCTGCTGAAGCCCAACGACACCTGGAAGCAGGCCACGCTCGTGACCGCCGGCGACTTCACCGGAGGCGCCAACTGGGACACCCTGGTGCGCTGGTCGGACGGAAGGGTCTCGCAGTTCCAGGAAACCGGACCCGGAGGCCTCGGCAAGGAGGTGCAGATGGCCGAGCCGCGGAGCGTCCGGACCCATGGTGTGGTGATGACGGCCGGCAGCTACGACTCCAACGGCCGGCCGGACGACCTGGTCGTCCGAGGGTCCGACGGGGAAACCACCATGTACGCCCACACAGGCGCCACTTTCGGGGCCGAACGCATGCTCGTCGCACCGAAGTAGGGAACGCGGAGACACCTCGGCACCCCGGCTGCGGCGTCCCGTACGGGCATCCCGCCCTGACCCTGGAGTGGCCCCGTGGACGTGAACGGCTGGTTTCAGGTCGAGGGCCCGGCACAGTACGGCGAAGAGCCATGGGACTTCACCGAGGCGGAACCGTCCTTCCCGACAGTCGAGCGAGCCCGGTCCGCCGCCTGGGTGGGGGCCGTGGGCGCCCAGCCCGGGCGGGCGGGCCGCGGTCGATTGGTCGCCCCGCGTTCCCGCCTGCC
>NZ_JBHYKH010000066.1:0-17435 GCF_042741275.1 Streptomyces sp. NPDC058964 | reverse complement strand
ATCTCCCTGCCTGCCTCTTTCTCTCGGCCCCCCCCTCTACATGTGGTGTTGGGGCCCTCCCCCCCCCCCCCCCCCGACGTGCGGGCGGGGAAGGTCTGCGACCAGTTCCTCAACCGCCATCAGTGGCCCGAGCGAGATTCCTTCCGGGCCTCCGGCACGGTCGAGGGCACGGTGGCGGCAGGCGCCGTCACCGCCGAGGACTCGCCCCGGCCTGCCGGGTCACCATTGGTCCCTGATCCTCCGGACGGCTCCGTCATCGGGGTCACCGTACTCCGCGATGACCTGCGCGTCGCTCATGCGGTCGACTTCCTCGCTTCGTGCGACGGGAAAGATGACGTGGATGTCCTTGTCCGTCCAGTACTCGACGACGCGGTGTGTCTCGGTGGCCCGGCTCATACTCTGCTCCCTTGCGGTGCGTGGGGTTCAGGTTGCGGGTGTGCACGTTGAGGGTCAAGAGGCAAAGGGGCTTCCGTTTGGACAATCGGAGGCGTAGGTTCCGGATACCTCGCGACGGCGCCCTGGAGGCGTCGGCCCGCCGGTCCCGGGACGGCGGGCCACGCGGGGGCCAATAGTCTGCTCACGGCCTGGTCCCGCCGCTACGGGGACCGGGGCCCTGCTCGGATGCGGGCCAGGCCCGGAGGGCAGGTGCCAAGCCTGTTCCCTCATGGCTCGGGGGACCCACCGGTCTGCCCGCCTCAGCGCTTCGAAGAGCGGTCCGGCCGCACTCCTTCGGTTCCCTCGGCCGCCGTCGAGCCGGAGTGCTCGTGCCGGCGGCTCACTTCTGAAGCCCCCAATCCAGGCGGTCGTCCAGGCCGGCTGAAGCGAAGGCCTCGACGAGGTCGTCTCGGCCCTCGGTGAAGTGGGCCCAGCTGTTGTAGTGCACCGGCACGACCCGGCGCGCGCCCAGGATGCGGGCCGCCTCGGCTGCTTGGGCGCTGTCCAGGACGAGCGGTGCGCCTTCGAAGAGGACGGGGAAGCGAGGGGCTCCGGCGAAGAGGAGTGCGGTGTCCACCGGGCCGAAGCGGTCGGCGATCTCCTTGACGACATCGAGTGAGGCGTTGTCGCCGCTGACGTAGACCGTGGGCAGCCCTTCGCCGGTGAGGACGAAGCCGACGACCTCACCGGTGGAAGCCTCGACCTCTTCGCGCGGGCCCGGACCGTGGAGGGCGGGGACGCCGGTGACGGTGACCGTGCCGCCGTCGGCGCGGTCGAGCACGATCGAGTCCCAGTCGGCCAGGCCCCTGGCACTGCCGCCCAGTCGCTGTCCCCCGCCGGGTGTGGTGAGGGTGAGGGGTACGTCGGCGAGCAGCGCCCGGCCGGACCGGTCGAGGTTGTCGGCGTGCTCGTCGTGGGAGAGGAGAACGACGTCGACGGGGCCGAGGTCGGCGGGAGTGCCGGACGGGGGAGCGGTCTTGGTCAGCAGAGGGCGGCCCGGTGCCTGGTAGTCCCCGGGATCGTCGAAGGTCGGATCGGTCAGGAAGCGCAGACCGCCGTACTCGAAGAGGGCCGTGGGGCCGCCGAAGACGCGCACCGGGAACTGGGCGGACGCTACGGGCCGGGAAGCGGGCATGTGGAGTCACCTCACGGATAGATGTTTGCCAACCGTGAGATGACTCTAGGTGATTCTCATGGATGAGGGCAAGGTGTAACGTGAGAGTCGTGAACGAGGCCTCGAAGACAGAGTCCGCTCCACCGCCTGCGCCCGGCGAGGAGCAGTACTCCTCCCTTGCTCTGGCCAACAGCAGCACCGCCCTGCCCGGTGGGCACGTCGCGGACCTTCTGGCCACTCCCGCGGGGGCGAACCAGTGGCTGGCGGAACGCGGACTCGCGCCGGCCGGCATCGGCATGCGGGACCTGTGCGCGACGCAGCTCCGTGCGCTGAGGGAGCACATCAGGGCACTGCTCGCGTCCCGGACCGAGGGGCTGCCCGCGCTCCCCGCCGCGGTCGCCGCCGTCAACGACGCGATGACCCGCGTTCCCACGGTGCCCCTGCTGCAGTGGGACGAGAAGCACGGCCCGTACCGTGCGGCCCCCCACCCCACCACCGAGTTCGTCGACTTCGCCCTGGCGGCCCTCGCCGCCGACGCCGCCGACCTACTGACCGGCCCGGACGCGGAGCGACTCACCGCCTGCGGTTCCGCCCCCTGCAACCGCTACCTCCTGCGCCACGGCCGCCGTCACTGGTGCTCCACCCGCTGCGGCGACCGCGCCCGTGCCGCCCGCGCGTACGCCCGACGCACGCGACCGGACACGGACTGACCCCACCCCGTTCATCGCCCTGTGGACGGGAGGGCCTGCAGGTGGGACAGGGCGATCCTGCGGTTCGGAAGATCGACCTCCGTGATTCTCGCGGTGACGGTGTGGCCGGCTTGGACCACGCCCTCGGTACGCTCCGCCCCCGCGGCCGGCTCGGTGAGCCGGACGTACCGCGCCATCGGATCCTCTTCCAGCGCCTTGATGGACAGCGACACGCGCTCTCATGCCATGTCGAAGTCCAGGATCTTCGCCGTGATCTCCTGGCCGACGCCGAGGACGTCGGAAGGATGATCGACGTGCCGCCTCCGGTCCCGCGTGGGTTCGGTCCTCCAGCGGGCGCGCAGGACGCCGTCGCTGTCGGGCAGAACCGCCGTGAACAGAGGAGGACGTTCGTCGACCGCCAAGGACAGGGCAGCCGCGGCACGAGCGCCCGGAAGGAGGGCGGCCGGCTCCCGATACCGGGTTTCGTCGGTGATGGCGCTGGTGATCGAGCCGTTCGCGTCCTCCCGTACGAGTTCTGCGGGACCGTCGGCGGGAAGTGGGGCGAGGACTGATTCGACGTCGGTGGACAGCTCCGGCCAGACGGTCATCCTGGCCCGGGGCGTGAGCCGGTCGCTCGCTCGGCCTCATCGCCTTCGACGGGACGCCGCATCCGACGCCGTCGGTCAAGGCTTCGCCATGTGTCATCAGCGGCTGAGCAAGCGCGAGTTGCCCAACGTACTGCGGAAGGAAACACAAGACCCGGTGAAGGGAAGCTCCGTGATCCAGCAACGCATCGTCCTCCTCTCCGCCGCGGGTCTCGCCTCGGCGTTGCTCTTGGCGGCGTGCGGCGGCTCGGCGGACAATGCCTCCTCCGGCACCAGCCCTGCCGCCGCCGCCACGGTCACCCCGGTCGCCACGGCCACCTCAGGGACCCCGACCTCCGTGCCGTCCGGCACCGGTGACTCCGGCAGTGGCCAGGGGGCCATGACGACCGCGCTGATGGCCAAGACGGTCAGCGGTGTGGGTAGCGTGGTGACCGACGACAAGGGGATGACCCTCTACCGCTACAACAAGGACCAGGCGCATCCGTCCAAGTGGACGTGCGCGGGCGCGTGTGTGAAGACATGGCTGCCCGTCATAGCGGAGGATCCCGTAAAGACCATGGGGATCGACAACAGCCTTCTCGGCACGGTCCACCGGGACGGCAGGAAACAGCTCACCCTCGGAGGGTGGCCGCTGTACCGGTACATCGGAGACACACGGGCCGGACAGGCGAACGGTCAGGCGAAGGACCAGATGTGGTACGCCATCACTCCGTCCGGAGCGCGCGGTCGGTGACGGGGCATGGTGTACAGGGCGGTCCCCTTGGTGACCCCGACGAGGCTCGGGACGCCGCAGATCTTCTCCGGAGAGGTCCGAACGCCTTGCCGGCCCGGTACGAAGCTGCACCGGAGGCACAGGGGATTCCCCGGCCGTACTGAACGGTGGCCATACTGCACGCATGCATCTCGGAGTGGTCACGGCGATCCTCTACTGCCTCCAGTTCAGCCGGGAGCTCGGCGACGAGGAGGTCGACAGGATCGCCCGCATGATCTTGGAGCAGCCGATCTACGACCTCACTGCCGAAGATCAGTACGCGGGGATCGAGGCAGCACTCGCCGCGAAGGCCTGGGCGCAGGACCTGTCGTGGCAACCGCATGACGAGCCGTCCATCAGGATCTTCCTGCGGCGTCTGCTGGGCCGTCTGGACGCACTGCGCCCTTGGCAGGAGCCGCCGTTCCGCAGCCTGGGGCTTGATCGCTGGCAGGAGTACAGACACGGGACCCTGCTTGCGTATGTACGGCTCGATTCCCCGGCGCAGGATCGGTTGCACGCGAGGCTGCGCACTGTGCCCGGGGACGAGGACCGACTGCGGGCAGTGGTGCTGCGCCTGCGGTCCCGGGACGAAGTCGCCCTCGTGGCGCCGCCACTGCCGGACGGTTACGACGCCGTGCTGATGGCCGTGCCGCCGCACCGGCCGGCGGCGCAGGTGATCGAGGCGTTCGTGGCCCACACGGGCTGTCAGCGCGAGCGGGTGTCCGAGGTGGTACGACGGCGGTGGAGGCGGGCAAGGCCACGGGATGCCAAGCTGCCTCCCGGGCTGAAACCACTGGGGGACTGAGAGTTCGTCCCGCTGACGGGCGGCCGACCGGGTACGCGGGCACGTGACCTCCGTCGTCTCCGCCGTGATCGCCGCCTCTGCGAAGCGGGACACCGGGCGGCTCGGAGTCTGATGGCAACCGCGCCGCGCCCGACGCCCACTGTGGAGCCGGGCGTGGCGCGACAGCGCTGATCACCCGGTCGCCGGCCAGGTTGACCAAAGGATCACGGGTCAGTCGGTCGGCTTGACGGGTGCGCTGCTGCGACCTTGGCGTCGACCGCTGAGCTCGGTATCGAGCGTCTCCTGAGCCACGCGCATGGCCTCGGCGTATACGGGGTCCTGCAGTCGTTTCCACATCTCTTCCTCGGGGACCTCTTCAACGTGGCTCACCACCCACCAGATGTTGCCGAAGGGGTCCTTGATGCGTCCTCCGCGCTGTCCGAAGGCGTTGTTCGCCAAGGAAGTGACGACCTGACCGCCGGCCTTGACAGCCCGTGAAAACGTCTCGTCCGCGTCGGCGACGAACACGCGCAGCAGGCTCGGCATGGTGGGCCAGTCGGCGCGTCGGTCGAAGGCCAGCACGACGGTGTCGCCGACCCGGACCTCACCGTGGCCGATCAAGCCGTCTTCGGTCTGCACCCGCCCCAGCTCCTCACCGCCGAACGCCTGGGTGACGAAGTCGAGGAAGGCCCCCGTGTCATCGGTAACGACCCAGGGCGCCACGGTGGTGTAGCCCTCCGGTGCGGTGCTGCTCTGTTCGGGCATCGCGGTCCCCTCACTCAGGTCGGCTGTCGACAGCGACGGTAGGCGCAAACCAGGTCAACTACCGTCCTGATTCGGACGGACTTCGTAAGCGACCGGCCCTCCCGGAGGACGTCTGGCGTGGGCGCCGGTGAGAGCATGGGATGCGGCGGCCGCTCCGGCCGGAGTCCCGACGCCTTCGCCGACTGCCTTCGTGGCGGCTTCGGTACCCCCGGCACGCTCCTTTGCGCGTCTGCGCCTCGTGCGGTCGAGCAGGCCCGGGAGCGCCGGAGAAATAGCTGATGCAGCCATCTATGAGGTGCATGCCGGCCATTCAATCCGGCGAAGGACTCGCGCTGGTGCATACCAACCAGTTAGCGTGCGCTCACCCCCCGCTTCCCTGTGGTCCCGCATGGGCCCTGAGCCACGCAAGGAGAAACGGGATGTCAGATGCGAGCCCGTCCCCGGAGCCCCAACAGCGCCACCCGTTCCCGTTGTACGGTCCTGCGTTTCATTCGTCTTCCACACACCACGTGGACTTCCGACAACCGCAAGCGGAGCCCGGGAGAGGCACACCGTCGCGTCGTCCGACGGTCGGCCACCACAGCGACCTTCGTCTGCTGCGCAGTGCGTATCGTTCGCAGCGACGTGTGGCCACGTTCACCGCGCTCGGGTACTTCACCCTCTTCCTCGTCCTGTCCGCCCTCGCGCCGTCGCTGATGACGGGCGCTGTCTCGGGCGGACTGTCCACAGGCCTGCTGCTCGGACTCCTCCAAGTGCCCGTCACCTGCCTGTCCATCGCACTGTTCGCCCACACGGCGCGCCGCAGGGTCGATCCGATCGCGGAGCGCATCCGCAAGCAGGCCGAACTGGACGTGGAGCGGGGAGCGCGACGGTGACCGGATTCAGCAACTCTGCGCAGGCGATGTCCCTGGTGGCGTTCACGACCGTTGCCACGATCATCCTGTTTCTCTGTGTGATGACGGGGCCGGACCGGGATGACCTTGACGAGTTCTACACGGGATACGGATCGCTGTCGGCGATGCGCAACGGCCTGGCCATCGCAGGGGACTACATCTCCGCCGCGACGGTGCTCTCCATCGGCGGGGTCATCGCCATCGACGGATACGACGGCGTCGTTCTGGCGCTGAGTACAGCCCTCTCCCTCATGCTGCTGATGTTTCTGCTCGCCGAACCCCTGCGGAACGCGGGCCTCTTCACGATGGGAGACGTGTTCGCCCGGCGGATGCCCGGACGTGCGGTGCGCATCGCCGCGTGTGCCGCAACGATCGCGGCATTGGTGCCGATGATGCTGATCCAGCTCTCCGGCACCGGCGATCTGCTCGCGTTCATCCTCGGATTCTCCAGCGACTCCCTGAAGACCGGGTGCATCATCGGTATCGGTGCGCTGATGATCAGTTATGCGGCGATCGGTGGCATGAAGGGTACCGCCCTCATCCAGATCCTGAAGATCGTCATGCTGCTCGGCTCCGGGGCGATCGTCGCGGTACTCATCCTGCGGCAGTTCGACTGGGACCTGGGCGCGCTGTTCTCCGCGGCGGCACGGAACAGCGGGGTGGGATCGACCTTCCTGCACTCCGGGCTCGAATTCGAGGGCAGCTCCTATCCCCGGCTCGACATGATCAGTTCGGAGCTGACCGTCGTCCTCGGTGGCGCCTGCCTGCCGCACGTCACCATGCGCATGTACACCGCCAGCAGTGCCCGTCAAATTCGCCGGTCGATGTCGTGGGCCGTGCCGTGCGTGGCGTTTTTCGTACTGATCATCACGGTTGTCGGTTTCGGAGCGACGGCACTGATCGGTCGTGCCACGATCGCGGGCGCAGACCCGACGGGCAGGACGGCATATCTGCTGGGCTCCCGGGCTGCGTTCGGGCCGGAAGTGTCGACGGCCGAGACCTTTCTGTTCACCGCGGTCACGACCGCGCTCTTCCTCACCCTGCTCGCCTCGGTTGCCGGAATGATCCTTGCCTGCGCCAACACTCTCGCGCACGACCTGTTCGTCGGCCGGGCGAAGAAGACGACCCCGCGGCGCGAGATGACTCTGGCTCAGTTGTCCGCCGTTGCGGTGGGCGCGCCCACCATCCTGCTGGCCACCCTCGTCCAGCACCACAACCTGCAACCGCTGGCCCTGCTGTCGGCCTCGATCGGGGCATCCGCACTGGCACCAGCGCTCGTCTACAGCCTCCTCTGGCGCCGGTACACACGAACAGGCCTGCTCTGCACGCTGATCGGCGGCACCCTCGCGACCCTCGTCCTGATGACCGGCACCAACCTTGTCTCCGGCTCCGCATTCGCCGCCTTCCCCAACGCCGACTTCAACTGGTTCCCGTTCACCACCACAGGCCTGGTGTCCGTCCCCCTGGGCTTCGCCCTCGGCTGGGTGGGAACGGTCGCTTCCGGTCGGCAGAAGGCCGAGGAGCAGCGCCACCAGTACGAAGCGGTTGAGGCATGGATTCTGGCTGGAGCGGCGCGACGCGGTACCGGAGTGTGAGCTCGGCAGTCGCTTCCACGAGTACGGCATGCCCCGGACGTCCCGGCTCGACGCGGTAACTCCGGCGCGAGGAACGTTCCGGTGATCTGGAAGGCGAACCAACCCGTGCCCGAAGTGACGGAAGCCTTCGCCGAGGTCTACCGCCGGGTCATGCCCGACTCGTTCGCCGCCCGTCCACGGACGGTGCCGGCAGCGGGTGCCCCCATGGCGCCGTGTGCCAAGGCAGCCGACGCCGACGGGCGGTGGGCCCATTCGCCGACCCCGAGCAGTGGCGATGCGGCTGGCAACAGCCCTGCACGCGGGACGAGTGGCTGGACCAGCTACCCGCCCAAGGCGCGTTCACCGAGCTTTCGCAGGCCCAGCCGACCGAGTGCCGGCGGGCGTCGGCAGCGCCGTCGACGCCGTGGGAGGCGGCTTCACGATGCGCTGAGCCACCCTGGCAGTCCCCGCGACGCGAACCGACGAGGAGCCGAAGTCGGAACGGCCGGACAGGGTTCAGCCGTTGGGCTGTTCGTGCGGCAGGCGACGGCGCGCCGACTGCTCCGCCTGTTCGGCGCGGGCGATGAGATGGGCTTCCCTGCGGGGCCGCCACGTCAGGTCCGCGATGAACAGGGCGACCACCACCCAGGAAGACACGGCCTCGCCGATCGTCCCGTGGAAGGTGTCATGGAGGGCGACGGTCAACGCCACGACGGCAGCGGCCAGGACCACCCACCGTACCCATCCACCGCGTTCGCGGGTTTCGCGCAGAGCGTCCGCGTAGACGAGGACGGCGGGCGCGAGGCGAGTGTCGCGGATGTCCTCACCGTGGCGGGTTGCGCGGACGACCGCCGCCCGGTCGGCCGGATCCAGTTCCCCGGCCCCGGGCCAGGCCCTGCCCATCCGACGAGCCATCACAGGTCCGTAGACGGCGCTCACGGCCAGGAACACGATGAGGCCGCTCGGCCAGGCCCCCGACTCGACGAGTGCGAAGGCGCCGGCGAGCAGGCCGGTGGGAAGTCCGATGCTCAGCGCTCTGCTGACCGGCTTCCTTCGCCACACCCAGCCTGGAATCACCGCCATCGGCTCATGGTGGCGATGACCTGGCGGCGAAGCAATCAGGTCACCGCACCGGCGAGTCGGCGCGATGCCGCATCAGGGAGTCACGACGTGGGCCTCACCGCGGCGGGGGCTCGATGGCGAGGACACGGTCGCGCAGGACCGGGAGTTCGGAGCGGATCTTGGCGACCTGGTCCATGTCGAAGTCGACCGTCACCATCTCCTCTGCGGTGCCGGCTTCACCGAGCACGGTTCCCCAGGGGTCGATGATCGCGCTGTGTCCGCCCTGCTGCATGCCGCCATGGGTACCTACCGCGCAGCAGGCCAGGAGGAATACCTGTTCCTCCAGGGCCCTCGTGCGCGTGAGCAGCTGCCAGTGGGAGAGACGGGCCGCGGGCCAGGCGGCGGGCACCACGACGAGCTCCGCACCCGCGTCGAGCAGGCCCCGGAAGAGCTCGGGGAAGCGGAGGTCGTAACAGGTGGCGAGGCCGATGACTCCGATGTCGGTGGGCACGGTGACGACGTCGCTGCCGCCACCCATCAGGAGCGCCTCGCCGCTGTCGAAGCCGTACCGGTGGATCTTGCGATAACGACCGCGCAGCTCACCGGACCGGTCGAAGAGAAGTGCGGTGTTGTACAGCCTCCCGTCCCGGTCCCGCTCGACGATCGATCCGGCATGGAGCCACGTTCCGGCCTCCCGGGCGGCGGCGGACATGATCTCGGCAGTGGGGCCGTCGACCCCTTCGTCGTCGTACCCCCAGCGGTCGTACGCCCAGGCGCCGGCCGTCCACAATTCCGGCAGGACCACCAGATCGTCGCCCGTCCTGCCGCGGGCCAGCGAAGCCGCCCTGCGCCGGCGCTCGTCGGCGGACTCCGACGAGTCCACGGACAGCTGTATCAGGGAAGCACGCATGGCTGACACCTCCGGGACCGTCTCCGGACAGTCCGAGGGAAAGGCTCTTCCCTACGAGCGTAGGGAGCATCGGCCGCATCGCGCGTCCGGGCGGAACGTCCTCCGGCGGCCTCCAGCCGCCGTGCCGTCACGGATTGCGCACGGCCGCTGACGTCACGTCCACGGCGTCGGGGGCGTGCGGTGCGGCCGGTGGCCCGGGCGGTTGCGGTCCGGGCTCGCGCATCAAGGTGATGCGCAGCGGAATGAGCAAGCGCTTAGTAGAATGGTCCCCGAGTAGTCCGTGTGACAGGGAGGGACCGCAATGCCGACGTCGCAAGTCGAGGCCTTCTACGAGAGGGAGGCCGACGGCCGGTTTCTCCCCACGGCCTACACCCGGGGGCCCTGGGACGCCGACTCCCAGCACGCCGGGCCGCCGGCCGCCCTGCTCGGTCTGGCCGTCGAGCAACGGCCGGGCGCACGGCCGGACACCCGGGTCGCCCGGCTGACGTACGAGATCATGCGCCCGGTCCCGATGCGGCCGCTCACCGTGACCACACGCGGGCGGCGCGCCGGCCGCAGCGTCGAGCTGGTGGAAGCGGCTCTGACACCCGACGGCGGCCAGGAGGCGATGCGGGCGACGGCCCTGCTGATGAAGACCGCACCGGACTCGGTGCCGCAGGTGTCGCCAGGGGGGCAGGTGCCCGGGCCCGGGACCGTACCCCACAAGGCCTTCTTCCCTGTCCCCTGGGACCAGGGCTACCACACGGCCATGGAAATACGCTTCGCCGCCGGTTCGTTCCTGGAACCCGGCCCGGCCACGGCGTGGATGAGGATGAGGGTCCCCCTGGTCGCCGGAGAGGAGATCACACCGCTGAGCCGGGTGCTCACGGCCGCGGACTCGGGCAACGGCGTCAGCGCCGCGCTGGACTTCAACCGCTACGTCTTCATCAACGCCGACCTCACCGTCAGCCTGCACCGCCATCCCGAGGGCGAATGGGTCTGTCTGGACGCCCGAACGATGGTGGACGGCGCGGGCATCGGCCTCGCCGAGTCCGCCCTGTACGACGAGAAGGGCCTGCTGGGCCGCAGTACCCAGAGCCTGTACGTGGCAGAGCGCGGCTGAGTGACGGTCCCGCCTCGATGATCACGCCGTGTGCGGCCGGCACACGGCGGGTCGATCACCTACGTCCGCCGAACTCCCAGTCGTGTACCTCGATTTCCGCGTACCCCTCTGGGGTCAGGACATCACGTGCCTCGTCCGGGTCCGGCGCCCGGACCAGCGCCACCGTGCCCAGCCAGGTGCCTGCGTCGTCGGACAGCAGCGGCCCGAACGCGATCAGCTCCTCCCGGTCGGGTGGCAGGGCGAGGTCGACGCCCTGGCCCGTGCCGAGGCCGAGCACCAGGTACCGGTTGCCACCGGTCCGGCCACCGGGGAAGTCCCACATGGTGCGGCCCAGCAGGTTCCGCCAGCGGCGCAGCAGCACGTCCCGGTACACGCCGGTCTGGAAGTTGGGCTCGTCGAAGGCGAACGCGCGGGCAGCGGTGGGATCGGGCAGGTCGACGATGTGGACGCTGCCGGTAGGCGTATCGCCGTCACCGGCGAAGGTCGGGCCGCGAGCGATCAGCTGCGTCGCGTACCCGTCCATGTAGGACCAGTGCTCCTCGATCAGCTCGTCGCGCAATGCCGCGGAAGCGGCTCGGTCACGGTGGTAGCAGAAGAACTCCATGAGCGCAGAACCTTGCCCAACGTACGCCGGCATCTCAACTGGCTTTCGTGACGGCTGTCGGGGTTCCATGCCGGGTCAGGTGCCGCGGCCGGCCTTGAGGGACGACTTCGGGCGTACGGGAGAGCTGTTGAGCCGGTTCGCGAACAAGGCCGCCGGGGCCGCCGGGCCAGCGACAGCGTCGAACTCGGTTGGATCCGGTGCTGCGGACAGCATCGGCCGGAGCCGCGGTGGCGCACGAGGACGCGGCCGACTGGCCCTCGCAGCCCGCCGCGGGGCGCGTTCGAGAATCGTCAGGCTGCCCCGTGGTGGCCACCGCGAGGATGGAATCTCTCGCGGTACTCCCTGGGCCGCTGGCCCGTGTGTCTGACGAAGATGCCGCTGAACGCACCGGGGTCGCGGTACCCGACCTCGCGGGCAATGCTCGCGACCGTTCGGTCGGTGGTCTCCAGCAGATGCCTGGCTCGACGCACCCGGGCCTTGTGCAGGTACGCCAGTGGTGTCTCGCCGGCTTCGTCGCCGAAGCGGCGGAGCACGGTTCTGGTGCTCACATGGAACTCCTGGGCGAGGGCGGGCAGGTCATAGGGCGCAGCGAGGTTCTGATCGAGCCACCGCTTGACGCTGCGCGAGAACTCCCTGCCCGCCGTGGGAACGAGCGCCGGGTCGACGTAGGGCGCCTGAGTGGAACGGGCATCATCGACCAGCGCGATACGGGCGGTACTGCGGGCGACGTGGGGGCCGTCGTGCCGGCGGATGAACTGCAGCGCGAAGTCGTACATGGCGCTGAAGGCCGCTGTGGTCGTCACGCCACGGTCGGTCATGACCAGACTGTCCGGGCGGAGGCGGACGTCGGGGTACCGGCGGGCGAACCGGTCCGCGAACAACCACGAGGTCGTCGCTTCGCGCCCGTCGAGCAGCCCGGCTTCAGCGACCAGGAAGGCGCCCACGCAGATCGAGACGACGGCGGTCCCCGAGGCCGCCTGGGATCGAATCGACGCCGTCTCCGGCCCGAGGCTCGCCAGTGTCGCGTCGAGATCGAGCGTTGGCGAGAGCTCGAAGCCCGGTACGACCAGGACGTCCACGGGACGAACCGCCGAGACATCGAGGACCGAGCCACCGGACGCGACAACCCGCCGCCGCGGCGAGATGACCGACGCCTCGTAGGCCGGCTGGGCCGACCCATGTGCCGCAGCGACGTGAGTTGCCATTGCCAGCAGGTCGGGGACCCCGAACACCTCCGACGCGAAGCAGCCCGGGTAGGCCAGCACACCAACTCGCAGCGGACTCATGGGGCCCCTCCGGCGCGATTCAACGGGTGGCGATATTACCGGGACACATGGCGATGCCGCCGCTTCGCAGAAGAGCCGGCATTCAACATGATCTCGGTCATGACCATCATGCGAGGACAGAGCGACCCGTTGGCCGACTTCTCACGAAGGGCCGTCAGCGTCGATGACGTCGGCAAGACCGTGTACGTCGCCGGATCAGGACCCGCAGTCGTCCTCATGCCGGAGATGCCGGGGATCAGCCCCGACGTCGCGCGGTTCGCGCGGTGGGTGCGTGATGCCGGATTCTCCGTGTACCTGCCCTCCCTCTTCGGTGTCGACGGCGCCTATCCGCTCGCCGAGGCAGGCGAGACCGTAGTCCGACGCGCCTGCGTCAGCGCCGAGTTCCGCGCGTTCGCCGGTGGCGGCACCAGCCCCGTCGTCACCTGGCTGCGCGGTCTCGCCCGCCTGGCCCACGCAGAGTGCGGCGGGCCTGGTGTGGGCGCCGTAGGTCTGTGCTTCACCGGCAACTTCGCCCTCACCATGACGCTCGAACCCGCTGTCATCGCGCCGGTGGTGAACCATCCGTCGCTTCCCCTCGATGACCCCGGCGGCCTGGAGATCAGCGAGGAGGACGCGGCCGCCGTGGCCGAACGCGTGGCGCGGGAGGGACTGAAGGTGCTCGCCTACCGCTTCGAGAACGACAAGTGGTGCACTGCCCGGCGGTTCGCGGCCTACCGAGCGCTGCTCGGAGACGCGTTCGACGGCCGCGTACTCAGTGCCGAGACGGCGAACAAGAACCCTCCTCCCTTCTTCCGCGACGTCGTCGGTTGCGCCCACAGCGTCGTCACGGCACACCTCGTCGACGAGGAGGGCCACCCCACCCTGCAGGCCCGGGACGAGATCACCGCCTTTCTGGCCGAGCGGCTTGGGACGCGGCGGGAATGAGGCGCTGCCGGTCCCGCCGGCTGCTCAGCGGAACGCGGCTCGCCGGCGGCAGGCACCACTCGGGTTTCCGCGGGCCGGAGCGCTGCCGGATGATCCAGGGTGGTGCGGACCTCCTTCCGAAGGCGGCCGCAAGGACGGCGGGGAGATTCGGCTCGGAGACCGCGGGCACCTCGGACAGAACGTGAGGGAAGTCGTCATCGCCGACGGGCGCCCCGGGCACGCTCGAGGCCGCGGCTGAGAGTGTGGAGGCCACCGTGAGTTCGACGACGCGCCGGAGGTCACGACCGCGACGGCGAGCCTCCTGGGCCACATCGGCCGGCACCTCGTCATCGCTGGGCGGCTTCCCGAGGCGGTGGACGCCTCGCGCGAGCCGGCAAGTCCGCCAATGGCGCAGCCGAGTGCACTTCCTGGCCCGGCCGTCGGACGAGGCGGCATGATGCGGGCATGGCCTTGTCGACGGCGTTCACGGAGATGCTCGGCGTGCGGCACCCGATCGCGCTCGCGCCGATGGGCGGATCGGCCGGTGGTGCCCTGGCCGCAGCTGTCTGCCGCGGGGGCGGGTTCGGGATTCTGGGGGGCGCGTACGGTGATCCGGAGTGGCTGGCACGTGAGGTGCCGGTCGTCGAGAGTGCCCGAGGGCCGTGGGGCGTCGGATTCCTGACCTGGGGGATCGACATCGCGGCGGTGGAGCTCGCGCTGAGCTACGGCCCCAGCGCCGTGATGCTGTCCTTCGGCGATCCGAGCCCGTACGCGGAGTGTGTCCGGCGGGCAGGGGCCCTGTTGTTCCTCCAGGTCACCGATCTGGAGGAGGCCGGGCGGGCCGTGGACCTGGGTGCCGATGTGATCGTGGCCCAGGGAACCGAGAGCGGTGGACACGGAGCCGCGCGCGGGCGGTCCACTTTGCCGTTCGTGCCCGCGGTGGTGGATCTCGTGGCTCCGGTTCCGGTGCTGGCAGCGGGCGGGATCGCCGACGGGCGCGGTGTGGCGGCGGCTCTCGTACTGGGCGCCGCCGGTGCGCTCATCGGCACCCGTTTCCAGGCCACTGCCGAGGCACTGGTCGATCCTTCGATCACCGAGTCGATTCTCGAGGGGCGCGGGCAGGACACCGAGCGCAGCACCGTGCTGGACATCGCGCGCGGCTCCCGGTGGCCGTCGAAGTACACCGCCCGCACCCTCGCTCACCCCTACCTCGACCGCTGGCGTGGCCGGGAGGCCGAGCTCGCCGCCGATCCCCGAGCCCGTCAGGCGTACCGGGACGACGTGGCACGAGGCGCCGTGCCGCCGCTGCCGGTCTGGGCGGGCGAGTCCGTCGACCTGATCACCGACCTGCCCTCGGCGCAGGACCTGGTCACCACCATGGCCGCCCAGGCGCAGGACGCCCTGACCCGAGCGGGACGAACCTGACCCACCAGGTGACCTCGGTATCGCTCCCGTCCACCTTCACGATCAAGGTGCCGAGTACGTCGTGCTGCGTGACCCTGTAGGGGTGTGGGGTGTCCCAACCGGTCGTACCCGGGCGGCCTACGCGGCCTCGGGCCGCCGTGCGGTGCGCGTGACCCTGGTTGCCGCGACGGGCTTCTTCCTCTTCCGCTACGGACTCGACCGCCCCGTCGCGGCCACCTACGCCCTGTTCTCCACCGTCGCGCTGGGCGGACTCTCCAAGATCCCCGGCACCGGGCGTCAGCGCGCCGCGCTCACGCTGCGCCTGCTGCCGGTGTGCTGGCTACTTGTGGTCATCGGCACGTATCTGTCGGTACAGACCTGGAGCGCCGTCGCCGGCATGCTCGTGGTCGGCTTCGTGCTGGCCTTCTCCGCCGTGGGCGGGCCACGCCTGGCGGGGGCGGCACCGGGCCTGCAACTCCTCTACATCCTGCCGTCCTTCCCACCGTACGATCCCGGCTCGCTCGGCGACCGGCTGATCGGGACGACCACAGGGCTGGCCCTCCTCATCGCCGCCGAGGCACTGATCCTGCCCGAACCGGCACCGCCGCCCTACCGGGAGCGTCTGGCCGACTCCGCACAGACCGCGGGCCACTGCGCGACGCTGCTCGCCGAGCCTCCGAAAGTCCTGAACGACGCCGAGATCCGGGCGGCCCGCGACGCGGGGCAGGCGCTTCGCTCACTGACCGTGCCGGAATCGGAGCGTCCCGCGGGACCGGGAGTGCGTGATCGTGCCCTCGCCCAGACAGGACTGGCCACCCGCACCCTGCTCAACCGGCTGGTGCGACTGCCCGCCGCGCCGGGTGACGCTCCGGAACCAGAGGTGACCGCCGTGCTCCAGGCGGTGGCGCGGCTGGCCACGGCGACCGCCACCTGCCTGCGGGCCGGCCCGTCGCCCGTGGCCGTGTACGAGGAACTGGTCGCGGCACGCGCACATCTGTCGGCGCTCCCGGGAAGCGCCGCCCCCGCTCCCACGCCGACCTCCGCCGCCGTGCTCGCCGACGGGACCGTAACCGCTCCGGCGCCCCAGTTCCCGCCGGCCGTTCTGCGCCGGCACGCCGCAGTGCTGGAGATCGCCGATGCGGCACTCGCCATGGGCACGGCGGCAGATCTGGCGGTACGCGGCCGACGGGCCTCGGTGGAGGTCGCGCCGGGTCACTTCTGGTACGCCGCGACCTGGGCACCGTTCCTGTGGTGGCACCGGGTGCGCGGCCATGCCGGGCGCCGGTCGGTGTTCTTCCAGAACGCGGTCCGTATCGCCTTGGCACTGACGGCGGCCAGGCTCGTGGCCGGGGTGGACACGCTGCCCCACGGGTTCTGGGCGCTGCTGGCGACCCTCACCCTCACCCGGACCACCATGGACGAGACGTGGAGCACGATCCGGCTGGCGCTCGCGGGGACTCTCGCCGGAGCACTGGTGACCGCGGGCCTGCTGGCCCTGGTGGGAACCGACACCGCGGTATACGCGGCAGTGCTGCCGTTGTGGATGCTGTTCGCCTTCACGGTGGGGCCGGTCAAGGGAGTGGGCTGGGCGCAGGGCCTCTTCACCGTGCTCGTGGCGCTGGTCTTCGCCCAGCTGGCGCCTCCGACGTGGCAGCTGGCGGAGGTCCGGTTGCTGGACGTCCTGGTCGGCAGTGCGATCGGCGCGGTCTTCGGCCTGCTGGCGTGGCCGCGCGGGGCGCACGACGAGCTGCGCAACGCGGCGGCGGAACTTCTGCGCAGGGCCGCCGAAATCGTGGTGGCGACCAGCGCCTCGGTGACGCGGGGCGCGGAGCCGGCCACGCCGTCCAGTGCGCCCGGCCACCGGTCGCTGCAGCACGCGGTTATCCTCGCGGAGTCCGCGTACGCCCAGTTCCAGAGCGAACCGACACCCTTCGGCGGGCGGCGACACGCGGAGCCGCTGCCCGGAGTGGACTGGCAGGCGACGCTCATGGCCGGTCACCACACCCTGTGGGGATCGAAGCGCCTGGTGGACCCGCCGTTTCCCGGCCTGCTCCCGGCGGCGGCCGATTCGGTCAGTCGGCTGGGGGACCGGGTCTGCGGTCGAATGCTGCTGGTCTCGGCGGCACTGGACCCCGGGGGCGACACCCCGGCCGCCCTGCTACCGCTGATCGACCCGGCCTTCGAGGGCCCGCCCACGGAGCCGCCCGGCGCACCACGGCTGTACTACGCGACCGTGTCATGGCTGGACGCGCTGATCACCGATCTGGCACGGATCGCGCACGGCGAGCCCGAACAGGACGGTACGACTGCCGGGCAGTGACGACCGGGCGCTGCGGTGTCCCGTCGGCTCGCGCCCCCATGACCCGTATGGAATCGTTGATGTTCGTACGTCAGGACAATCACCGACGTGTTCACGCCCGGGAGGTTGCCATGTCCTCGAAGCGACGCCGGAAGAAGAAGGGCCGACGCAAGCACGCCGCGAACCACGGACGGCGGCCGCAGTGCTGATGGTCCGTGTCCCCGGCGAGTAGTTCCGCCGCGCGGACCGGAATCC
>NZ_JBHYKH010000065.1:0-26181 GCF_042741275.1 Streptomyces sp. NPDC058964 | reverse complement strand
CGGGGTTGGTGCGCGTCCCGGTCAGGCGCCCTGCAGGGCGTAGAAGTCGACGCCGAGCTGGCGGAACATCCCCGCCATGTCCAGCTGGTCCCAGTGCTCGGCCAGCAGCCCGTCCGCCACCCGCCAGATGTCGATGGACTGGAAGGACAGTGTGCGGCCGGTGGCCTCGACGCCGAAGAAGGTGCCCAGGTGGGTGCCCGAGTACTCGAACCGGCCGGCGATCCGGTCGCCCTCGACGATGACGTCGTGCGCGACGACATGGACGTCCGGGAACGCGTCGAAGATCTGCTGGAAGAAGGCCGCGTTGGCCTCGATGCCGTCGGCGACGACCGGGTTGTGGTCGATGTGCCCGGGTGCCGTGTGCTGGCTCATCGTGCTCACGTCATGACTGTTGATCATGTCGACGAAGGCCTGGACGAGTGCGCGGTGGTTGTCTGCCATGGTGTGTGTGCCTCTCTCGGGCTCGCCTCACGGAATTCCTGCCGGACTCCTGCCGGAACTCCTGCCGGAACAGCACCGAGCATCCGCACTCCCTCTCGAGCCGCCCTGGAGAGTCCCTGTGGGCGCGGTCCGTCCCCAACTCCCGCTCAAGTGCCCGCTCCTAGCCTCGAGGCCATGAAGGCTCTCGTACTCTCCGGCGGGGCCGGAACCCGCCTGCGCCCCCTCACCCACACATCGGCCAAGCAACTGGTGCCCGTGGCCAACAAACCCGTGCTCTTCTACGGTCTGGAGGCGATCGCGGACGCCGGTGTCACGGAGGTCGGGATCGTCGTCGGGGACACGGCCGACGAGATCAGGGAGGCCGTCGGCGACGGCTCCAAGTTCGGCCTGTCGGTCACCTACATCCCCCAGGACGCTCCGCTGGGCCTCGCCCACGCCGTGCTGATCGCCCGGGAGTTCCTCGGCGACGACGACTTCGTGATGTACCTCGGTGACAACTTCATCGTGGGCGGCATCTCCGGGCTGGCCGACGCCTTCCGCGCGGACCGGCCCGACGCCCAGATCCTGCTGACCCGGGTCTCCGACCCCCGGCAGTTCGGGGTGGCCGAACTCGGGGCCGACGGACGCGTGCTCAACCTGGAGGAGAAGCCCAAGACGCCGAAGAGCGACCTCGCGCTGGTCGGCGTCTATCTCTTCACCCCGGCCGTGCACGAGGCCGTACGGGCCATCGAGCCGTCCTGGCGCGGCGAACTGGAGATCACCCACGCGCTGCAGTGGCTGATCGACGCAGGCCGCGACGTCCGCTCGACGACGATCTCCGGGTACTGGAAGGACACCGGGAACGTCACCGACATGCTGGAGGTCAACCGGACGGTGCTGGAGCGTGCGGAGCCGCGCCTGGACGGCAGCGTCGACGAGGCCAGCGAGATCATCGGGCGGGTGCAGATCGACGAGACCGCCACGGTCACCGCGTCGCGCATCGTCGGCCCCGCGGTGATCGGCCCGGGCACGGTGGTCTCCTCTTCTTACATCGGCCCGTTCACCTCGATCGCCGGCGACTGCGAAATCACCGACAGCGAGATCGAGTTCTCGATCGTCCTCGACCACTCCTCGGTGCGCGGCGCCCGCCGTGTGGAGGCGTCGATCATCGGACGCAACGTGGAGGTGACGCCCGCTCCGCGGGTGCCCGCCGCGCACCGGCTCATCCTCGGCGACCACAGCAAGGTGCAGATATCATCATGACCACCACACGCATCCTCGTCACCGGCGGCGCGGGCTTCATCGGCTCCCACTACGTCCGTACGGTGCTCGGGCCCGACGGGCCGGGCGACGTCTCCGTCACCGTGCTCGACAAGCTGACCTACGCGGGCAACCCGGCCAACCTCGACCCGGTCCGCGAGCACCCCGGCTTCCGTTTCGTCCAGGGCGACATCTGCGACCGCGACCTGGTCGCCGAGCTCGTCGCCGGGCACGACCAGATCGTGCACTTCGCGGCGGAGTCCCATGTGGACCGCTCCATCCAGGGGGCGGCCGAGTTCGTCATCACCAACGTGCTGGGCACCCAGACCCTGCTGGACGCGGCCCTGCGCCGCCCCGGCGGCCCGGCCCGCTTCCTCCACGTATCCACGGACGAGGTGTACGGCTCACTGGCGGAGGGCTCCTGGCCGGAGACGGACCCCCTCAAGCCCAACTCCCCCTACGCCGCGTCCAAGGCCTCCTCGGACCTGCTGGCGCTGTCGTACCACCGCACGTTCGGCCTGGACGTCCGGGTGACCCGCTGCTCCAACAACTACGGCCACCACCACTTCCCGGAGAAGGTCATCCCGCTGTTCGTCACCAACCTCCTCGACGGCCTGCGCGTGCCGCTGTACGGGCAAGGCCTGAACGTCCGGGACTGGCTGCACATCGACGACCACGTCCAGGGCCTGGAACTGGTCCGCACCGGCGGCCGCCCCGGCGAGGTCTACAACATCGGCGGCGGCACGGAACTGAGCAACAAGGAACTCACCCAGCTCCTCCTGGACCTGGCCGGCGCCACCTGGGACAGCGTCGAGCACGTCCCCGACCGCCTGGGCCACGACCTGCGCTACTCGGTGGACTGCACCAAGATCTCCACGGAGCTGGGCTACCGCCCGCGCAAGGACTTCACCCAGGGCCTGGCCGAGACGTTCGCGTGGTACCGCGAGAACCGGGCGTGGTGGGAACCGCTGAAGGAGCGGGCGGCGCTGTGAACTGACCGAACGGCTCAGGCGCTGTCATACGCCTGCGCCTGCGGCGGCCCTACCGGAACAGAGCGGTGGGGCCGTCGGAGTTCGGGGGCGCATGGTGTCGCCGGAAGCATCCTCCTGCCTGTACCAGCCGGTGGCTCGGCAACGACGCTCGGGCACGTCCAGGAAGCCCTCCAAGCTGGACAGCCAGTCATACCTGAAACCCCACCGGGACACACCCGACGGGGCCTCAGGCGTCAATTTCCGAGGCCCCGCCCACCGTCAACGGCATCGTCGGGGCTTGCCGTCGTCGGTGCGGGCGATCAGGTTCCCGGCGTCGTCGTAGTGGTAGCCGCTGCGGTGCTTCGGTGACGCTACAGGGCCGGTGGTGAGGGTGCCGAGTTCCGGTGTGGTCGTGCCGGAGACCGGCTTGCCGTCGATGCCGACGGCGTGGTCGTAACTGTAGGTGCGGGTGGTGTCGTCACTGGTCACAGGGTGCGCCCGGTGATGTGCTCAGCCCAGATACGGGTGCTCGCGCTGTTCCAGGAAGTGCTGGAGCCTGAGCCGTTGGGTGTGGTGCATCGGCACTTGTTCGATTTCTGCCGGTGGCACGAAGCGGAGCTCGGTCGACTCGTCCGAGATCTCGAGGTGGCCGCCGGTGACGCGGGCGGTGAAGCAGACGTTGAACTGGCGGCGGACCTCGCCGTCCGTGTAGGCGATGACGTGCTTCGGGTCGGTGTAGGTGCCGACCAGGCCGGTGATCTCGACGTCGAGGCCGGTCTCCTCCTTGACCTCGCGGACGGCCGCGCCCGGCAGGGAGTCGGTCAGCTCCATGCCGCCGCCGGGCAGCGCCCACAGGTCGTTGTCGCGGCGGCGCTGCAGGAGGATGCGCCCGTGGTCGTCGGTGACGACGGCGGAGGCGGCGACGACCATGCTGTTCGGCTCGGGTGCGCCCGGGTCGTCGTAGTACTCGGTGCGGGCCACGGTCTGTCTTCCTCTGTCCTTCCCCTGCGGCGAAAGGGGGGCATTTCACCCATCTGGTTGGCCCGACGTGCCGATCGGTTTGCCCGTTCACCGTCTAGATTCCATCGAGGAACGCGGGGTCGCGGTCGTCGACGGACCTCCGGCACCCGTAGAGGCTTGCCGAGCCTGCCTGAGAGGAACAGCATGTCGCACAGCCGCGGCAGGACCCGGTGGAAGCGTTTCGCCCTCGTCATGATGCCGAGCACGGTGGCCGCCGCGGCCCTGGCCATCGGCATCGCGCAAGGTGCCCTGGCCGCGTCGTTCTTCATCTCCGGCGACCGCTTCCAGATCGCCGCGGACTCACTGACCGCTCGGGGGCTGAGCATCTACGGCATGGTGGACGTGACCAGAGAGGGCCGCCTGGTGCCGGTCGTGGTCACAGGTACCAGGCACGCCACGATCCGGGGCCTGTGCCAGTCCGTCACGGTCGAGGTCCCGGTCCTGGGCCCGTACACCCTCCGGCTCACCGGTGGTGACCGGGGCGAGCGGGCCGAGGCGCGGGACCTCTTCGTCGACGCCACGCTGCTGGCGGCCACCGAGGCCTCCCTGAAAGACCTCGACATCGGCGTCGCGGCGGGCTCGGTGACCAAGGGCCCGATCGACCCGGGCGACCGTAACTCGCGGCTCTTCGACCCCAACGGCATCGCCCAGCAGGCCGTGTCGGCCACCCTGACCGACGTCCGGTACACCGCGGTCGCCGCCTCGGCCGCCACCTTCAACATCCCGGACCTCCGGCTGGACCTCGATCAGGGCCGCAACGACTGCTTCTGACTCCCGGCACCACCGCCGGGTGCCCGGCCGTACCCCATTGAACAGGGACCACCTTGGAAGCCGTACGTGATGAACGAGTCTTCTGACCCCCGCCCGCGACTGCGCGACAGGATCGCCGGGGCACGCCGCGGATTCTGGGTCTGGCGCGGCGAACGTCCTTTCTGGGCAGGCCTGTTCACGCTCGCGGCGGGCCTGCCCATCATCTACTTCCCCTACGTCCGCCTCACCCCGGCAGGCATCCCCCTGGCGCTGTCGACCACGGCCGGTGCCTCGTCGCTGGTCATCGGAATTCTGCTGATCGTCCTGGGTATCTCGCTCTGGTTCCATCACCAGGCCCGCCTCTTCGCCGGAGTGGCGGGCATGCTGCTGGCGCTCGCCTCCTTCCCCCTCGCCAACTTCGGGGGCCTGTTCATCGGTCTGTTCCTGGGCCTGGTCGGCGGCAGCCTGGCCTGCGCCTGGGCTCCGCCGGACGCCGACGATGCGCAGCCGGCCGCGCCGCTCCCCAAGCAGGCGGCGCACGGGCGAGGCACGCGTGAGAGGTGACCACCGGAGCGAGAAGGCGCCGGAGCTCCGCGGGGCAACGCGGCCACGGCTCCCGGTCGCCGGGGCACTGGCGCTGACGGCGCTTCCGGTGACGCTGCTCGGCGCCGCCCCGGCGGCCTGGCCCGCCCGGCTCGCGGCCGAGGTCACCCGGGTGTACGACGCGGCACGGCCCGGTGCCCCGCCCGACGTGCCGCCGGCCCGGCCGGCGAACGGCTCATCGGTGGTGCGCGCCGGCAGGCTCGTCCTCCACGACAGCGCCTTTCACGGCGTGGTGACCGTGCGGACACCGTCCGGGCCCGAGCGTGCCCTGAAGTTCACCGCGCGGTTCCTGGACCTCGGCGACCTGCGGCTGACGACGGGATCCGGCGCGGACATCCACCTGGAAACCGGGCCTGCCACCACGTCGACCGTCAGGGGCGACGGCACGGTGACGCTGTACATCACGAGGCTGACCGGCACCTTGACCAGCCTGGGCGGCGCCCCGCTGCCGGCGGACCGCAGTGTCACTCTCACGCCCGACGCCCTTCCCCCGTGGGTCCGGCCCGCGGCCGCACGTCCGCGCACCATCGCGTTCAGGAACGTGAGGGTCTCCCAGATGGGCCAATTCGGAGGCAGTCTGGCTGTCAGGGGCGCGGTGTTCCGGGTCGGCTGACCGGACACGGCCGTGGGCGCCGCGGCCGCCCGCGCGCGCCCCGCCCGGCGGGCGGGGGGGGGCCCTCGGGCGCCGCCCCGCGGCGCGCCGGGCGGGCGGCGCGCCCCGCCCCGGGCGGCGCCCCGGGGCGCCGGGGGGGGCCAGGGGGGGGCGGGCCGGGGGACTGAAGGGCGCGCCCCGGGCGCGGGCGGCGGCGGGGGGTGCCGGACCCGTCCGCGCGGGCTCGGTGGACGATCGCGCTCGGTGGGCGATCGCGCTCGGCGGGCGTCGCGCTCGGCGGGCGTCGGGCTCGCTGGACGATCGGACTCGGTGGACGTCGGGCTCAGTGGACGATGGCGAGGCTGAAGGGGACCAGGCCGTGCCGGGTGACGAAGGGACCGAGCATCAGGACCACCCACTCCTGGGCACGGGCGTTGTAGAGGCCGCCCAGGTCCAGGATCCACTCGTCCTTCCAGCCGAGATCGCGGAGGAGACCGACGAGGGTCTCCTTGGCCCCGGCGTCGTCGCCGGAGACGCAGGCGGTGGCCGGGACGGGCAGGACCGACGGGTTGATCATCACCCGGCTGTCCATCGTGTTGAGGGACTTCACCACCCGCGTCCGAGGCAGCGCCTTCTGCAGTTCCTCCGCGAGGCTGGACTCCGGGTAGACGGGCGCGGCGGGGAATCCCTCGGGGCTGCGCACATGGGCGTTGGAGACGTCCACGAGGATGCGGCCGCGCAGCTGCGGCTCCAAGGGGCGCAGGATGTCGACCGAGAGCTCCCCGGGGGTGGTGTTGAAGACGACGTCGGCCGGCTCCACGGCCGACGCGTGTGTCGTCAGCCGTACGCCCGCCTCCCTCAGTTCCCCGCTCGGGGCACGCTCGGGACGGCTGGTGCCGATCAGCACCGTGTGGCCGGCGCGGGCGAGGCCCAGGGCCAGGCTGGTGCCGACGGTTCCCGAGCCGAGCACGGCGATGTCGGTCATGACAGCACCGGAGTCCCGTACGACGCCTTCGCCTGCTCGTACGTCGGCAGCAGACCGGCGGCGACCGCCTCGGACAGGGTCGGTGCGGCCGCGTCCTTCGGCGAGCGGATGAACGGCTCGGAGGTGTCCCAGGGAATGCCGATCGCGGGGTCCAGGGCCTGGATGTCGACCATCGTGCCGTGCACGTACTCCTCGGAGCACAGGTAGTTCATGCAGGTGTCGTCGGTCAGCGCGAGGAAGGCGTGGCCGAGGCCGTCGGCGAGGTAGACGCCGATGCCCGAACCGGCCTCCTGCAGCGTGGTGTCGAACATGCCGAACGTGGGCGAGCCGACCCGCAGGTCGACCACCACGTCCAGGGCGGCCCCGCGCACACAGGTCACCAGCTTCGCCTGGCCCGGCGGCAGTGTCGTGCCGTGGATGCCACGCAGCGTGTTCCGCTTGGAGATGGAGTAGTTGACCTGCCGGACGGCGAACGTCTGGCCGCTGGCCGCGCTCAGCTCGCTCAGCCGCCACGCCTCGAAGAAGTGGCCGCGGTTGTCCGGGATGTGCGACGGCGTGATCCTGAAGGCGTCTTTGACCTTCATCTCTTCGATTGCCATGCTCCGCTTCCTCGGTTTCCTCGGTTCGTCTCTCGGCGGGTTCGGTCGGCGTGCGGTGGAACGCCCGGGCGCGGCGCCGGCCCCCCGCGGGCGGGGGCGGCTGGCCCGGGGCCTGTGCCCCGCGTCCGGGAGCCGGCGCCGCGCCGCGGGGGTCAGCGGGACGGGGCGGGTGCGGTCTTGCCGTCCGCGGCGGCCGGGGATCCGGCCACCGGCGCGGACTGGGTCGCGTCCTGCTTGCTGCGGCCCGGCACGATCAGCATGGAGAGGGTGCCCAGACCCACCGCGGCGGCGCCCACCCACATCGCCGGGACCAGGCCGTCGACGAAGTTCTGCGGGGAGGCGAAGCCGCCGTTGGCGCTGAAGATGGAGGCCAGCAGGGCGACTCCGAGCGCCGCGCCGACCTCGCGGGTGGCGGCCGTGACGCCGGAGGCGATGCCCTGCTCGTGCTCGGCGACCGAGCCCATGGTGAGGTTCATCAGCGGGGCGTAGAACATGGCCATGCCCGCGCCGCAGATCATCAGGGCCGGCAACTGCTTGACGTAGGAGACGTCCGGGTCCATGACGAACGCCCAGTAGGCCATGCCGGCCGTCATCATGGCGAGGCCGAGGGCGACCACGGGCTTGCCGCCGATGCGGTCGGAGACCATGCCGGCGATCGGCGCGACCACCATCGGCATCGCGGTCCAGGCGAGCAGCCGGACGCCTGCCTGCATCGCGGTGTAGCCCTGGATGAGCTGGAAGAACTGGGTCATCAGGAAGATGGCGCCGAACATGCCGACCGACATCAGCACACCGGCCAGGTTGATACCGGTGAACGCGCGGCCGCGGAACAGCCGCATGGGGACCATGGGCTTGTCGGTGCGGTTCTCCCACAGCACGAACAGCGCCATCACGGCGGCGCCGCCGATCAGCCCGGTGAGCACCATCGGCGAGGTCCAGCCGTCCCCGTGACCCTTGATCAGGCCGAGCACGATGCCGAACAGGCCGATGCCGGACAGTACGGTGCCGACGGAGTCGAGGCGGGAGTCTGCGATGCTGCTCTCGCCGAGCTTGCGGAAGGACAGCGGGGCCAGGACCAGGCCGATGGGCACGTTGAGCCAGAAGATCCACTGCCAGGACAGGTGCTCGACGACGACACCGCCGACGAGCGGGCCGGCGTCGATCGACAGACCGTTGATGGCGCCCCAGATGCCCAGGGCCGAGCCGCGCTTCTCGGGCGGGACGGCGACGGTCAGCAGGGTGACGGACAGCGGCATGACGATGGCCGCGCCCGCGCCCTGGACGGCGCGGGCCGCGATGAGCGCGCCGACCCCCGGAGCCAGTGCCGCCGCCGCGGAGGCACCCGTGAACAGCAGCAGCCCGAGGCAGAAGACCTTGCGCCGTCCGAACCGGTCACCGAGCGCGGCACCGAACATCATCAGGACCGCGAAGGACAGCGTGTAGGCGTTGACCGTCCATTCCAGGTCCGCGAGGCTGCCGCCGAGCTTCTCCCGGATGGTGGGCAGCGCCGTGATGATCACTAGGTTGTCCAGGCCCGCCATGAAGGAGGCGAGGCCGGTGGTGAGGATGGCCCAGAAGACCATCCCCTTCGTTCCTCCGCCCGTAGATGGGGGGTTGACGGTGCTCATTCGAGCATCCTTTCTGGAGGCGGTCAGTGCGAGATGCTCGTCGCGGAGACATTTCCGACGTACGACAGCGCGGACCGGGCACACGGCCGGCCGGCGCGGACGACGCTACGGACGGACACTCGACTCCTCCTTGAGCCTCGGTCGGCGACCGCTCGACCCCCTGGTGGTGCGCAGCGGGGCCCCGGGCCGTGGACGGCCGGGGCCCCGCGGTGTCGCGGCCCTGGATCAGGCGAGCTGGCGCTTGAAGGTGTCGATGTCGAAGTAGAGGGTTTCGTCGATCAGCACGTCACCGTCGAAGTGGAAGATGACCAGGATCGGGGCGTCGATGGACTTGCCGCGGTTGGGTATGTCCCGCCAGTCGGCCTCCTGCTTGCCGCGGGCCCAGGCCTCGAGGATGATCGCGGTGGGGGTGTGGTGCAGGTGGAGCACGTCGTGCTCCAGGTTCGGGAAGGCCTTCTGCATGTCGTCGAAGTAGCCCTTGCGGATGGCCTCGGGGCCGACGAAGGATTCCTCCTCGAAGGCCTGGATGCGGTAGACGGGACCGCGCGGGAACGTGGCGAAGACGCCGTCGATGTCCCACTGGGTCTCGGCGATCGTGTGGGCGATGACCACCGCCTCGCGCCGGGCGCGCAGGTCGGCGTCGGGGGCGGGGAGATCCGCGCCCGGGAGAGTGAATCCGTTGTCGCTGGCCATGTTCCCGTTCCTCCACGCGTCGCGGTGAATCCGTCGGGGCCGACGCTAGGACGCACTCCTAGTCCGGCCCTCGCACGGAACTCGAAAACCGGCCGAGTAACCCGGATCAGGCCGTCTGCGGCTGCCCGGTGCGCTGCTGGGGCGGGCGGTAGGTGGGGCGGTAGCCCATGGCCACGGACAACGGCGCCAGCGCGGTGCACAGCGCCATGTCGACCAGGAACGGACGGCCGGTGACGACGCGGTACTCGTCGCGGAAGCCGAGGGCGAGCAGCGGCATCTGCAGCCTGGGGGTGCCGTCGGGCTTGAGCCGTCCCTCGTTGGTCAGTCCCCACAGGGTCTCGAAGACCGTCTCCGTCTTGTAGGCGGGCGTGGTGCGCCAGGTGATCCGGGCCCGCTCCGGGCCGGGGTTCCAGATGGAGTGCACGGCACCCGGCGGGATGTAGAACTCGTCGCCGGGTCCGTACTCGTGCAGGGTGCCGTTGAGCAGCAGGTGCAGATGCCCGCTCTCGACCTGCATCCGTTCGGTCTGCCTGGGGTGGTAGTGCTGGGGCGGCTTGATGCTGGCCGGGGAGTACTCCACGGCCACCTCGACGTAGGCGCCGTCCGTCTCGGCGGCCGTGGTCAGGAAGGTGAGCCGGTCCTCGCCGAGCCTCAGGACGTCTCCGGGGCTTGCCATGGGGGTGTCTCCCTGTCGGGTGGGGGGTCAGGTGGTCTGTGCCCGGGCGGTGCTGGTGGCGCGTCGCCGGCCGGGCAGGCCGACGACGGCGTTGATGAGGTTGAGCACCGCGACTCCGGCCGCGATCCAGAAGCCCAGGTGCAGTCCGTCGAGCCAGGCGACGGCCGGGGCGGTGCCGCTGGTGAGTTCCGAGGTGGTGCGGGTCAGGGCGCTGGTGGCGACGGTGGCGACGCCCAGCGAGGCGCCGACCTGGAACGCGGCGACGAGCACGCCGGAGGCGATGCCCTGCTGCTCCTGCGGTACGTCGGACACGCCGGCGACGTTGACCGGGATGGTGCAGCACTGCATGGCCGCGCCGAGGATCAGCAGCGCGGGCAGCACCTGGGTGACGTAGTCGCCGTCGTGCGGGGCCTGGGTGAGCAGGAACAGGCCGGCGACGGAGCCGACGGCGCCCGCGATGTAGACGGGGCGGGGGCCGAACTTGTGCATCACGCGGGTGGCCGGGGCGGTGATCACGATGGCGATGACGCCGAGCGGCAGGAAGGCGAAGCCCGACTTCAGGGTGGACCAGCCGAGGGTGCGCTGCAGGTAGTAGCTGCTCAGGAACAGTACGGCCGCCTGGACACCGCTGGTCAGGATGCGGCCGATGGAGGACGCGACGAGCGAGCGCGTGGCGAAGAGCCGCATCGGCATCAGCGGGTCGGCGACGCGCAGTTCGACGAGGACGAACGTGGTCAGCAGCACCAGCGAGGCGACGAACGGCGTCACCACGTAGAGTCCCGAACGCCAGCCGTGGTCCTGGATGTCGACGATGGCGTAGACGAGCGCGGCCAGGCCGCCGGTGACGGTGACCGCGCCGATCAGGTCGGGGCTGGAGCCGGGCGTGAGCTCCTCGCGGCGGCTGCCGAGCAGCAGCACTCCGGCCACCGCGACGACGCCGAAGGGGATGTTGATGTAGAAGATCCAGCGCCAGTCGAGGCTGTCGGTGATCACGCCGCCGAGTACGACGCCGAGGGTGCCGCCGAGTCCGGCGAGCGCCGCCCAGACGGCAAGGGCGGTGGTGCGCTCGCGGCCCTTCGGGAAGGACGTGGTGACCAGGGACATGGCCGCGGGCGACAGGAAGGCCGCGCCGCAGCCCTGCAGGGCGCGGGCGGCGATCAGCACGGTGGTGCCGTCGGCCAGTCCGCACGCCAGGGAGGCGGCCGTGAACAGGACGGCGCCGACCAGGAAGGTGCGCCGCCTGCCCCAGCGGTCGGCGGTGCGCCCGCCGAGCAGCATCAGGCCGCCGAAGCAGAGGATGTAGCCCGTGAGGACCCACTCGGTGGCGGTGGCGCTCGCCTTCAGGTCGGACTGGATGGCGGGCAGGGCGAGGTTCACCACGGTGGTGTCGAGGAGCACCATGAACTGGGCTGTCGCGACGAAGACGAGCAGGGTCCAGCGCCGTGGGTCGGGCGGGGTGTGGTCCTCGGCCTCGACCACGGCGGTGTCGACCGGCTCGTCGGCGGGTGACGCGTGGTGTTCGGTGCCCATGGCTCCCTCTCGTGTGTCCATGGCTCCCCCTTCTGTGGGTCCTGCCTGCCGGACGCGCCCCCGGCGGGGTGCGCGTCCGGCGGCCCGGCGCGCGGCGTCAGACGGCGGCGGGTACGGCGACGTAGCTGAGCGCGTTGTAGATGGTCCGGTCCGGGTCGGTGATGGCGCGACGGCCGTGCATGACCCGGGTGTTGTCGATGACGGCGACGTCTCCGTGCTGCCAGTCGAGGTTCTCCGTCAGGGCGGCGGTCACGGCCTCGACCTCGGCGAGCAGCTCCGGGGAGAACTCGGTGCCGTCCGCGAAGGTGATCTTCGGCTTCTCGTAGTTGAACGACGGGCCGAGGATGCTGTTGGCGAAGGACAGGCGCTTGCCGAAGACGGTGCTGTCGGCCGCCGGGGTGGTGTACGAGTAACGGATGCCGCCGTCGGCCTCGGGCACGATCTCGGTGCCGTTCAGCGTGCTGGTCAGGGCGAGCAGTTCGGAGATCTGGATCTCCTCGGCGGGCTTGGTGCGGCCGAGCAGGTGGTGGGCCATGCCGCGCCACTGGGGCTCGGAGACGTACCGGCTGTAGACGATGTCCTGTGCGCCGAAGGCCTCGCGCGCGGCCGGGGACAGAGCGTCCCAGACCCGGTATCCGTCGCAGACGGTGGTCTGGGAGCCGGCGGAGGCGGCCTTCTCGCAGAAGAACCAGGCCAGGTGGGAGCGGAAGGGGCTGTTGCCGTTCTCGGTGTGCAGGCCCACCTCGTCGAAGCCGGCGTCGACCTTCTGCGCGACGTCGGAGTAGAAGTCGCGGGCGGGGTCGAGGGTGGTGGAGGTGGAGGTGTTCTGCACCAGCGCGGTGAACGACGTCATGTCGGTGTCGAAACCGCGCAGCAGCAGGAAGCCGGCCTCCTTGAGCAGTTCGAGCAGCTTCGTGGAGTCGATGCCGTCCAGGGCGGTGCCCTCGGCGGGTTCCACCAGCAGGCCGCTGCCGGTGCCGTAGGACGTGGTCTTCACAACGGTGCTCATGCGTTCTCCTTGATACGTGTGTCCGCGGCGGCCGCACCGGGGGCGCCGCCGAGCACATGGGCGCGGATGACGTCCCGGCGCGGGCGGCCGGTGACGGTGAAGCAGCGGGCGTAGTCGGGGTCGTCCTCGGACATCAGGCGGATCACCGCGGCGCGCTCGATGTCGGACAGCCGCTCCTTGCCGAAGTCCTCGATGCGGCGGCGGGCGGTGTCGTGGTCGAGTCCCGCCTCGACGACGAACAGGCCGTGCACCGCCTCGAGTCCGTCGGCGACGACCGCCGCCTCGCGGACGAAGCCCAGTTCGCGGTAGCGGGCCTCGACCCACTCCGGCGAGACGTTGCGCCCGCCGGCGGTGATCACCAGGCTCTTCTTGCGGCCGGTGATGCGCAGATAGCCGTCGTCGTCGATCCGGGCGAGGTCGCCGGTGTGCAGCCAGCCGTGCTCGTCGACCACGACGCTGGAGGGGTCCTCGCGGGTGTAGCCGGCGAACAGCGAGGTGCTGCGGATGAGGAGTTCGCCGTCCTCGGCCAGCTCCACCTCGACGTGGTCCAGGGGGCGGCCGACGGTGCCGAAGCGGACCTCGCCGGGAAAGTTCCAGGAGACGACCGAGGAGTTCTCGCTCAGCCCGTAGCCCTCGTGGACGGTGAGGCCGTAGTCGTGCAGGCGTTGGAGGATCTCGGCGGGCACCGGGGCGCCGCCGCAGGCGACGAAGACCGGTCCCTCGTGGCCGAAGATCCGCAGGTGCCGCTCGGTCACGTTCTCCTCGGGCCGCTGGTCGCACAGGGCGAGGAAGAGCCCGGCCACGGTGGGCGGGATGACCAGGGCGGTGGGCCGGGCCCTGCGCAGCAGTTCGAGCATGCGGGGCGCGGCGTCGGCGGCGGTGCCGACCAGCGCGGTGCCGGGCGGCATGAAGGTGACCGAACCGCCCGCGAGGAAGGGCATGTAGAGCCCGGCGACCTGCTCGATGAGCAGGCTCAGCGGGACGATCGACAGATAGCGCTCGAACAGGGCGGTGCCGGTCCGGGCGCGCAGGGAGGTGAGCAGGGCGTCCATGCCGTGCCGGCGGATCCGTACGCCCTTGGGCGCGGAGGTGGTGCCGGAGGTGTGGATGACCTTGACCACCGCGTCCTCGGCGGGCACCGGCCACTCGGGTGCGGTGGCGGGGGCGGCGGCCCGCAGGGCGGGCAGGTCGACCTCGGTCACCGGGCAGCCCTCGGGCAGCACGCCGGCCTCGCGGTCCTTGGACCAGCGTTCGAGGGCGCGGGCGCCGCCGGCGTCCACCAGGCAGAGGTCGGCCGTCTCGAAGAGTGAGGCGGCCTGCTCGGCGGCGAACGCGGTGGGCACCGGGATCTCGACGGCGGAGGCGAACAGCAGGGCGAGGTCGGCGGCCACCCAGTCGGGGGAGTTCTCGGCGAGCAGCCCGACGCGGGCGGGGCGGCCGTTGTCCTGCTCCCACCGGCGCAGCCGGTCGGCCAGGACGAGGGCCGCGCCGATGAGGTCGCGGTAGCTCCAGTCGGTGGCGGGGCCGCCGTCGGCGGACAGCACGCGCACCATGACGTCGTCGCTGTCCGCCCGCGCGAGCAGTCCGGCGGTCAGGCTCACGGTCTCGGTGTCACGCGGCACGGGTCAGCACCTTCTGCTCGGGGCGGTTGCTGACGAACCGCATGTCGACCGATTCGAAGCAGTAGCGGCCGATCGCGGCGAGCAGCAGGGTGCTCTGCGCGGCCGCCTCGGCCCAGCCGACCACCGGCCGGGTGTCGTAGTAGGAGCCCCACTGGGCCGCCTCCTCGGGTGTGAGGCGGTCGCGGGAGGCGTCGACGAGCGGGTGGAAGACCACGCCGAGGCGCTGCATCAGCATGGCCAGCCGGCCGGTCATAGTCATCACCGCGTACGGGCGGCCGAGGCAGGCCATGACCAGGGGCAGGGCCTTGATGATCTCGCCGCCGGCGCTGGCGCGGACGGAGGCTATGTTGCCGATCTGCAGGATCTGCTCGCGCGCCACCGGAGAGCCGAGTTCATCGGCGATGATCTTCTCGACGGGGGCGTCGAGGTAGCGCTCCAGCAGGATGCCGTCCTGCTCGGGGAAGGACAGTCCCGCGCAGGCCAGGGCGGATTCCGAGTCGTCCTCTGCGGTCTCGAAGTAGGCGAGGAAGGCGTCCGGGTTGGGTCGGATGCGGGCGTCGTACTGGGCGGCGAACACGTCCTGGACGAGGTCGGCGGCGACCTGGTAGTCCGGGGTGTCGCGCTGGGACAGCGTGATTCGCATGGGTGCACCCCCTCTTACGGGGTCGGGTGGGACAAGTAGTCGGATGTGGGGTCGGTACCTGCGGTCGGGGCGGTCACCGGCCGAGGACGGCGGGGCGCGGTGCGCTCACCGGCCGTGCCCGTACGGCGAGTTCGGCGGCCTTCAGACCGCTGTTGATGGAGGTCTCGGCGAGGATGCCCGGGGCGGCTACGCTGTCGCCGATCAGGTACACGCCGTCGCCGCGGTCGATGGCGGGCCGGTCCCGCCAGGTGTGTCCGGGGTAGTCGACGGCTCCGGTGCGGCCGCGGGAGACGCCCTCGCGGCGCCACAGCATGCGGTCGCGCCAGCCGGGGGTGGTCAGGTCGAACAGTCCCTCCAGCCGCTCGATGGCCTGGGCCTTGTTCTCGCCGGGCCGCAGCGGCATCGCGCCCTGGAAGAGCGCCTCGCCCTCGGGGGCGAGGGAGGGGTCGTGGTCGGAGTACTGGGAGGTGAAGCCGCCCTCGTCCATGTCGAAGGAGACGTTGCCGTCCTTCTTGGAGTGGGTGACGGCCATGTCCACCAGGGCGGAGGTGCCGCTGGGCCAGTCGAGCGTGCTGTCGCCGAGCAGGCCGCGGGCGGCGGCCAGCGAGGTCGCCACGATCACCGGGCCCTCGTCGGTGGGCAGTTCGGTGATGCGGGAGTTGGTCTCGATGACGACGCCGTGCCGGCGGGCGACCCGCGCCATGCGCTCGATGACCGTGCCCCAGCCGCCGATGAAGTACCGGCTGGGCAGCGGGAACTTGGGGGTGCCCACGCGCAGCAGCCGTTCCCAGATGAACGCGGCCGACAGGGTGCCCGGGTCGCCGTGGAAGACGATGGGGCCGAGGAAGCCGAGGGCCTCGTCGACGGTCTGCTGCGGGAAGATCTTCGAGGCCCAGTCCTGGAAGGACTGGTCGACGGGGACCGGCCGGTCCCGGTTGAGCAGGGTCATGCGCATGTAGCCGGGCGGCAGCGTCATCCGCAGCCGGCCCTGGTGGCGGAAGCGCATCCGGGTCCACTCGTGGAAGGACAGGCGCACATAGTGGCCGGCCACACCGCGCGAGATGAGCCACTGCCAGGCCTCGCCGTTGTTCATGATGGTGTGCGGACCGTCGTTGGTGATGTACGGCCCCTCGGCCGAGCGGGCGCGGCCGCCGAGGTGGGAGTGCGCCTCGTGGACGGTGACCCGGGCGCCCTGCTCGGCGGCGGCGATGGCCGCTGTCAGGCCGGCCATCCCGCCGCCGATGATCGTTATGTTCACCATGGTTGCTCCTCAGTCACCTTCGCTTCCGCGGCCCGCGTCAGCGGTTGAGCGTGGCCATGGAGTTGGCGGGGTAGCGGTCCCCGACGGTGCTGCCGTACGGGGCGATCTCGTCGAGTGCCGCGAGGTCGTCCGCGGTCAGGCGGACGTCCGAGGCGGCGACGTTCTCCTCGAGGTAGGCGACGCGCTTGGTGCCCGGAATGGCGATGACCTCGTCGCCCTGGGCGAGGACCCAGGCGAGGGCGAGCTGTCCGGTGGTGACGCCCTTGTCCGCGGCCAGGGCGTCGAGGCGCTCGACCACGGTGAGGTTGGCCGCGAGGTTCTCCTCCTGGAAGCGGGGGACGATGCGGCGGAAGTCGTGGGCGGCCAGCGTGTCGAGGCTGCGGATGCGCCCGGTCAGCAGGCCGCGCCCGAGGGGGCTGTAGGCGACGAAGCCGATGCCCAGCTCGCGGACCGTCTCCAGGACGCCGTTGACCTCGACGTCGCGCGTGGACAGCGAGTACTCGGTCTGTACGGCGCTGAGCGGATGGACGGCGTGGGCCCGGCGGATGGTGGCCGCGGAGGCCTCGGAGATGCCGATGTGGCGCACCTTGCCCGCGGCCACCAGTTCGGCGAGGGCGCCGATGCTCTCCTCGATGGGCACCTCGGGGTCGACCCGGTGCAGGTAGTACAGGTCGAGCCGGTCGGTGCCCAGGCGGCGCAGGGTGCCTTCGACGGTGGCCCGGATGTAGTCGGGGCGGCCGTTGATCTGTCCGGTGATGGTGCCTTCGGGGGAGACCTCGTTGCCTACCTTGGAGGAGACGACGACGTCGTCGCGCCGGCCGGCGATGACCCGGCCGACGAACTCCTCGTTGGAGTGCGGGCCGTAGAAGTCGGCGGTGTCCAGCAGGGTCACGCCGAGTTCGAGTGCCCGGTGGGCGGTGCGCAGGGCCTCGGCGTCGTCGGCCGGGCCGTAGGCGAAGGTCATGCCCATGCATCCGAGCCCCTGCTCGGAGACCACGAGCCCCTGGCTGCCGAGCTTACGTTGCCGCATGAATCGGTTCCTTCCTGAGCCGTGCGGGCCTCGGAGGGCTAGAGGTTCGGGTCGTACTCCCCCGGGCACTTTGCATTGATAGAAATACTAGCATTGACAGATTACGGGAAGCCAGCGGTGCCGGCCGTCAATGCCGTTGCGGAACAACTGGATTGACGGGCTGTCAGCGGGTGACGAGCTCGCTGGTGACGGAGGACCAGCGGTGGCCCTGCTCCGCGGCGTCGCCACCGGCGAGCGCGGCCCACGGGTCGCTGCCGAAGACCTCGGCGGCCGCCTCGCGCAGCCAGACGTCGAACCCGTCCGAGGAGTCGCGCAGCTTGCGCCCCGAGAGCGCCGGGTCGCGGGACTCCACCTGGAGCACCACCACGTCCTGGCCGCCCACGTTCTGCACGGCGAAGGACTCCTGGACGATGCCCACCCGCCGCCGGGAGGCCTCGTAGGCCAGCCGGCGCGGACCGGCGAGCTCCGCCTGGACCTCGGCCCAGCGGTCGCCCTTGCCGGGCAGCAGCGGCACCAGCACCGAGCCGGGCCTCGCACTCCTGCGGGCCTCGGCCCGCGCGCCGCCACGCGCCGAGGGGGCGAGTCGGCGCATGCCGAGCACCTCCAGCATGTTGCCCTCGACGCCGATGCCCCAGCGCTCCGCGATCAGCCCGTTGTCCAGCAGGCGCCACACCACGACGCCCTTGAACTCGATGTACTGACCGGTGGGCGCCATGCCCAGGAACTCGCCCTTGTGGGTGCCGCGCCAGGTGTTGTGGATGACCACGTAGTTGGCGTGGGCGCTCATGTCCTCGATGGTCACGTGCAGGTCGGGGAAGCCCTCCCGCAGACCGGCGATGGTGTACTTGACGCCGTCCAGGTCCTCGGTGGCGCCCGGCAGCGGCTGGTGGTCGATCATGTCGGGGCTGTAGATCTTGTCGACGATGGAGAAGTCGCCCTGGTTGACGAACACGTCGAAGACCGAGCGAATGGTCTTCTTGTTGCGCTCCTCCACGCTCTCACCGGTGTGCACCGTCTGCTGTGTCGACACGTTCCGTCCTTAAGGGTCGCAGTTGTACGGGATGTGACGGACCGTCACTTACCGGGATACGGCGCTTCCCAGGTGAGGGTGAGCCCCGCGTAGAGGTAGCGGCTGGCCTCGATGGCGAGCAGCAGCACCTTGTGGCCGGGCCGGATACGGCCCTCGGTCCAGCCGGCGTCCAGCGCCAGCGGCACCGCCGCGGAGCCGGTGGCGCCCACGTCGGTCAGGTTCTCCACGATGTTCTTGGAGAGGATGGCCTGGTCCTCCTCGGACAGCCCGGCCGTGCCGTACTCGCTGGCGAAGTACTCGGCGTTGCCCTCGGGCAGCACGCACGCGTCGATGTCCGACAGGGCGAGCCCGGAGCGCTCCAGCATGTCGTGGATGCCCCGCACGAAGACCCGGGGGCCGAACGTGGCGGTGCCGGGGATGTCCAGCTTGATGTCCATCAGCCGCTTGCGGCGCTGCTGCTCGGCCAGCGGGACGTCGGTGCCGCCGCCGACGATGAGCATGCCGGGCTTGCGCCTGCCGCCCATGGAGGCGGTGGCGAAGACCTGCTCGCTGCCCTCGTGCGCGGAGCCCTCCTCCCCGGCGCGCAGCACCACGGCACCGGCGCCGTCGCCGAACGTGTAGACGGTGAGCCGGTCCCGCATCCGCACGCGGTGCGGATCCAGGCCCAGGAAGACGGGGGCGAGCAGCGGGGAGACGGCCTCCACACCGATCACCAGCGCCGTCCTGTAGGTGCCGTCGGCAAGCTGGCGGCGCGCGATGTCGAGGGCCTGGACGGCGCCGACGCAGCCGGCCCGGACCTCGATCACCGCGACGCTCTCCAGGCCCAGCTGCTCCTGGACGTAGGTGCCGGCGACCGGCAGCAGATAGTCGGGGCTGGCGGTGGACACCACGATCAGGTCGATCTCGTCGGCCTCGACCCCGGCCCGCTCCAGGGCCTGGCGGGCCGCCGCGGTGGCCATCTGCGAGGTGCTGATGCGGTGTTCACCGGTGTCCGGGTCCACCATCCAGTGCCGGCGCTGCACCTGGATGCCCTCCAGGACGTCGTCGGGCAGCGGCCCGGTCACCCGGGCCAGGGCGTCGTTGTCGAGCGGCTCGCCCGGCAGGTACGCGCCGGTCGCGAGGATCGACACATGGCGGTCGGTGCTGGAGGACATGTCACTTCTCCGTAGCGGGACGCAGGACGAGGCTGATGTGGGTGCCGCCGAGCGAGGAGCTGTTGATGAGCACGGGCCCTTCGTCGACACCGTGCTCCCAGCCGGTGACCGCGAGCAGGGCGGCCAGCTGGGCGCCCGCGCCGACGGGTTCGCCGACGATCCGCTTGGGGGCGTGCACGGCGGCCCGGGTGGAGAGCCGGTCGGTGGCCAGCGCCTCGGGGGCGTCGGCCCGCTTCAGGCCGGCCGCGTTGGCCCAGATACCGGTCAGTTCCCCGGCGCCGATTCCCGCCTGGTCGAGGGCCTGGCGCATGGCACGCTCCACCCCCCCGCCCTGCGGGTCCCAGCGGCCGACGCCCTGGGCGTCGGAGGCCGTGCCGTGCCCGGCGAACTCCGCCAGGATCCGCGCACCGCGCGCCCGCGCGGTGGACTCGCGCTCCAGAACGAGGGTGATGCCCGCCTCGGCGAGGGTGTAGTCGGTGTCGCCGAACAGCGGCAGTCTGCGGTAGGCGTCCAGCACCCCCGGCGAGAGGTCCTCGACGGCGGGTACCAGCACGGCTTCCGCCCGGCGCTGCAGCAGCAGGTCGTGGGCGACGGTCAGCGCGGAGGCGCCGGCCGCGTGCCCGGTGGTGACCGTCGACGTCGGGCCCTTGGCGCCGACGTTCATGGCGACCTGGCCGGCGGCGGCGTTGAAGACGGTGTTCGGGAAGATCGCCGGGCTGCCGTGGTCGGGGCAGCCGGCCAGCACCGGCAGCAGGAACTCCTCGATGCTGCGCATCGGGCCGAGGCCGGTGCCCAGGACCACGCCGACCCGCTCGTCGGCGGTGAGACCGGCGTGCTCCAGCGCGCCGCGCGAGGTGGCGACGGCGAGCTGGCCGAGCCGGTCCATGCGGCGCCGCTCGCGCGGCGGGATCGCCTTCGGGTCGAACTCGGCGCGGGCGACCCGCAGTCCGTCCTCCTCGGCGCCGAGCACCCGCCCGTCGCGCCAGGCCTGCCACAACGCCTCGGCGCCCTCACCGGCCGGGGTGACCGCCGCGAACCCGGTGATCACGACCTTGTCGTCGGCGGTGTCGGCCCGCTCCTCCGCGGCGGCGCGCTCCCGGCCGGGCCGGCCGAAGGCGACGCACGCGTTGGCGCCGGCGAAGGCGAAGTTGTTCGACAGTGCCGTGTCGATGGCCATCGGGCGCGCGGTGGGCACCGCGTCCAGGCCGCACTTGGGATCGACCTCGGTGAAGTTGGCGGTGGGCGGGGCGATCTGCTCGACCAGCGCCTGCACGGTGACGATGGCCTCCACCGCGCCGGCCGCCCCGAGCAGGTGCCCGATCATGGACTTGGAGCTGCTGAGCGCGGTGTTCCCGGCGGCCTCGCCGAGCGCCGCGCGCACCGCGTTGCTCTCGGCCGAGTCGTTCTTGGGCGTGCCGGTGCCGTGGCCGTTGATGTAGGCGATGTCGTCCGGGTCGATGCCGGCCGACTCCAGCGCCGCGCGGATGGCACGGGCCGCTCCCTCGCCCTTGGGGTGCGGGGCGGTGGCGTGGTAGCCGTCGGCGGACAGTCCGTAGCCGAGGACCTCGGCGAGGATGGGGGCGCCCGCGGCGCGGGCGACCGACTCCTCGGCCAGGACCAGGATGCCCGCGCCCTCGCCGAGCGAGAGGCCGTCGCGGTCCCTGGAGTAGGGCGCGGCGGGCTTGGTGGACAGCGACTGCAGGCTGGTGAAACCGGCGAACGCCGTCTCCGTGAACGCGTCGCTGCCGCCCACGAGCATGGCGTCGACGCGTCCCGCGCTGATCGACTCGCTGGCGTGGGCGATGGCGTGCGCACCGGAGGCGCAGGCGGTGTTCACCGACAGCGAGGGGCCCTTGAGCCCGAAGGCGCTGCTCACCGCCTCGGCGATGGCCTGCGGGGGGACCAGCAGGTTGTGCCGGCCGTCGTCCTCCGGGGAGGCGCCCTCGTCACCGCGCCGGGCCAGTTTCTCGGCGCTGCGCAAACCGCCCATGCAGGAACCGAGGGCGACGCCCCAGCGCTCGGCGGGCACGTCCGTCAGGCCCGCCTGGCGCAGTGCCTCCTCCGCCGCCAGCAGGGCGAAGTCCACGGCCGGTTCGCGTTCGCGGCCGCCGAAGGAGGCCAGGTAGTCGTAGTCGGGACGGCGTTCGGTACGGACCTCGCCGCCGATCTCGGTGGCGTAGCCCTCCATGGGCAGTCCGCGTACCGGGGTGATGGCCGCCGTACCCGACCGTATGCCCTTCCACAGTGCCGTGACGTCGTCTCCGTGGGCGGTCACCGCGCCCACACCGCAGACCACGACCCGCCGGGACCGAGCGCCGCGATCCGGCGAGGTGTTGCCGTGCCCGCCGTGACTCATGTCCGCGCTCCTTTCTGGTGTGTCCTCGGGTATGTCCGTCATGAGGTCCGCTCCATCGCGATGGCCACCGCCTGCCCCTCCAGGCCACGGGCGACGGCCAGTGCCTTGGCGGGCCCGGTCTCGCGCGGGGTGAGCGGGACGTAGTCCAGGTCGCACTCAGGGGCGGGATTGCGGAGGTTCTGGGTGGCGGGGACGACCCCGGAGTCCAGGGTCAGCGCGGCCACGGCCGCGTTCAGCGCCCCGGCGCCGCCGACCAGGTGCCCGGTCTGCGGCTTGACGCTGCTGATCTGCGCCGCCTTGGCGGCGGTACCGAGCGCGTCGTGCAGCGCGATGGTCTCGCTGGCGTCGCCCTGGCGGGTGGCGCAGCCGTGCGCGGCGATGTAGCTGCCGTCGGGGAAGGAGCCGCCCGCGTCGCTGAGCGCGCGGCTGATCGCCCGGGACAGACCGCGGGCGCGGGCCTGCGGGCTGGGCGGGCGGACGCAGTCGTTGCCGGAGCCGAAGCCGGTGACCTCGGCGTAGCAGCGGGCGCCGCGGGCCAGGGCGTGTTCGCGCTCCTCGAGGATGAGGAAGGCCGCGCCCTCGCCGAAGACGGAACCGCTGCGGTCGCGGTCGAACGGGCGGAAAGCCTCCTTGCCCAGCTCCGTGCGGGTGCTGAGCACGCCGAGCCCGTCCATCTTGGACATCGCCCACCAGCCGGTGGCGTCGTCGTACCCGCCCGCCACGACCACGTCGGCCTCGCCCCGGCGCACGGTGCGCATCGCGCGGCCGACCGCCATCGCGCCAGAGTCGGCGGTGCCCGCGAAGTAGGCGTTGGCGCCGCGGATGCCGAACTTCTCGGAGATGTGGAATCCGGCCGCGGGCTGCAGGCCCTCGACGAAGAACAGCGGGGCGATCACCGAGGAGGCGGTCCGGCCCAGCTTGTGCAGGTCGGGGGTGCCGTCCGGGGAACGCACGGACTGCAGCTGGGAGATCAGCTCGTCCATACGGGGCATTTCCTTGTTGCTGCCGAGGAACAGACCCGTGCGGTGGCCGAGGTCGCCGGCGTCCTCCAGGCCCGCGTCGCGCAGCGCCAGGACGGCGGCGGCCAGCGCCAGCTGGTCGCCCCGGCACAGCATGCGCAGGGTGCGCCGGGTCGCCCACCGGGTCGGGTCGAAGTCGTGGATCTCGGCGCCGATCCGGGTCTGCAGCGGCGCCGGATCGTAGGACCGAAGCGGGCCGATGCCGCTGCGGCCCTCGAGCAGGTTCTCCCAAGTCGGTGCGGCGCCCTGTCCGATCGCGGTCATCAGGCCGATGCCGGTCACCATCACGCGTCGCCTGTCGTGGCTCATGCTGTGCCCTCCCAGGGCTCGTCGGCGCTCACCAGGGTCAGGGTGCGAGCGGTGGCGACCACCCGGTCCCCGACCCGGGCGGTGGCCCGTACCTCGGTCGTCCGCCGGGTGCCTCCCGTCACCTCGGCGGTGATGTGCACCTGGTCCCCGGGGCCGACGAAGTGCTTGAAGCGCACGCCCCGGACGGATGCCAGGCGCCGGGCCCGCTCGCCCCCGGCGGCGGCCTTCGCCAGGGCCGCCATGCTCTCCAGGAGCAGCACCCCGGGAAGGACGGGGAAGCGCGGGAAGTGGTGGTCGAAGCACGGGAGGGTGTTGGGGATGTTGCGCACGGCCACGGCCCGGCGGCCCGGTTCGAGTTCCACGATCCGGTCGAAGGCGGGGGCCACGGCGCCCGTGGCCGTCTGGGCCGTGCTCATGTGTCCTCCCGCGGCGCACCGATGACGATGCTGGTGTTGCTGCCGCCGAAGGCGAACGCGTTGATCAGGGCGGCGCCCACCGGCATCTTGCGTGCGGTGTTGGGCACGTAGTCGAGGTCGAGGCCGGGGGCGGTGCGCTCCAGGTTGACGGTGGGCGGCACCAGCGAATGGCGCATGGCGCCGATGGCGGCCAGCACGCCGAGGCCCTGGCTCGCCGAGGTCCGGGGCCCGCCCATCGACTTGGGGGCGCTGACCACCAGGTTCTGGACGTCGGGTCCGAACACCTTCTTGATGGCGACGGTCTCGGACTGGTCGTTGCCGTGGGTGCTGGTGCCGTGCGCGACGACGTAGTCGATGTCGCCGGTGCCGAGGCCGGCGTCGGTCAGGGCGCCCTCCATGGCCTGGATCGCGCCGGAGCCGTCGGGCGGCGAGTCGGTGATGCGATAGGCGTTGAGCGTGGAGCCGTAACCGAGGACCTCGGCGAGGATCTCCGCGCCGCGCTCGACGGCGGCCTCCCGTTCCTCCAGTACGACGGCGACGGCGCCCTCGCCGATCACGAAGCCGCTGCGGTCGGCGTCGAAGGGCCGCGAGGCGTGCTCCGGGTCGTCGTTGTGCTGGTCGGTCAGCGCACCCAGGAGGCTGAAGCCGAGCAGGTCGAGCCAGGTGGTCAGGGAGTCGTACCCACCGGCGACCATGACCTTGGCGTCGCCCTCCTGGATGGCCCGGAAGGCCTCGCCGATGGCGTGCCCGGAGCCGGAGCAGGCGGTGCTGATGCCCAGCATCGGGCCGGTGCCGCCGATCATCCGGGTCATGGCGGCGAGCGGCACGTTCTGGTCGTCGGTCAGCGTCACGGCCGGCGGGCGGCAGATGAACGCGTCCGGGTTGCCGGTGCTGGTGCGCAGGTGGCCGATGTCCAGCAGCACCTGCAGTTCGGGCCGGCCGACGCTGGCGCCCATGGCGACCCCGCGCTCGCCGGCGCCGTACACGTCCTCGGAGAGGGTGTCGAGCCCGGCCTTGCGCACCGCCTCCCAGGCGGCCGCGACACCGAACTGGCCGACGCGCGAGAGGTGTTTGCGCCCGATGTGCCTCGGGATGGCCTTCGCCGCGTCGAAGTCCTTGACCTGTGCGGCGATGCGCACCGGGAACCCTTCGGCGTCGAAGGTGGTCAGCCGGCCCACACCGTTGCGTCCGGTGGCCAGGCCCTCCCAGGTCGTCTCGGCGTCGTTGCCGAGCGGGGTGACCGCTCCCACCGCGGTGATCACTACGCGTTTCATCCCACCGGCCCTCCGCCCTGCAGCTGGTGCGCCATGCGCCTGGTGTTGTCAGGGTCGTCGAGCCGCTCGGCGTCGATGAGCGCGCACAGGATGCCGGTGGCCTCCAGGACGCTCTCGCCGTCGACCGTGACGGTGCCGTCCAGAATGGCGGCCTCGTCGGTCATCGACTCGATCGTGGCGTGCATCCGAAGCACCTCTCCGGGGGCCACGTCCCGGTGGGCGGTGGCCTCGCCGACCGCGAGCAGCGCCGCACGCAGCCGGTGATCGGTGCTGATCATGATCAGCCAGGTCGCCGCCTGGCACAGGGCCTCCAGAGCGAGGCCGAAGGGCAGCGCCGGTCCGTCCGGGGTGGCCTGCCAGTACGTCTCGTCGACCGAGGTCACCTTGCGCGCGGTGATGGTCTCGCGCGGGGTGAGCGTCTCGATCCTGTCGATCAGATGGAATCGCATCGTCGTCCCGTCTCCCGTCCCCGTGCCCTACGGACGGCCGATGCCGAGCTGGGCGGTGAAGCCGCCGTCGACGGTGAGCAGTTCGCCGGTGGTGTAGCCGGAGTCGGGTCCGGCGAGGAACACCGCGGCCGCCGCCACCTGCTCGACCGTGGCGAACCGGCGCAGCGGGATCTGCCGCTTGATGCTCTTGCCGCCGTCGCGCTGGAAGACCTCCTCGACCAGTTCGGTCGGCGTGAAGCCGGCCAGCACCGCGTTGACCCGGACCCCGAAGCGGGCGAGCTCGATCGCGGCGCAGCGGGTGAAGGAGTTCAGCGCGCCCTTGGAGGCCGAGTAGTTGGACTGGCCGATCCAGCCGCTCTCGCCCATGGCGGAGGAGATGTTGACGACGGACGCCTCGCCCTGCGCCATGAACTGGTCCATGACGGCGTGCGTGGTGTGGTAGGCGCCGCCGAAGTTGACCTTCATGACGTTCCACCAGGCGTCGGGTGCCGAGTCGTAGATCAGCCCGTCGTCGCTGATGCCGGCGTTGTTGACCAGGATGTTCAGCTGTCCCAGCCCGGCGGTGGCCTCCTCGACCAGGCGCTTGGCCTCCTGGGGGTCGGAGACGTCGGCTCCGACCGCGACGGCCCGGCCGCCGGCCGCTTCGATCTCCTTGACCACCGCCAGCGCCTCCTCCTGGCGCGAGCGGTAGTTCACTGCGACGGCCGCCCCCTGTTCGGCCAGGGCCAGGGCGATGGCCCGGCCGATGCCGCGGGAGGCGCCGGTGACCAAGGCGGTACGGTCCTTCAGCTTCATCTCTCTCTTCCCGTTTCTGCTACGAGGTGGGCGGCCCGGCTGCCGCCGGGACGGACCCGGGGCCGTGCGGGGAGGGGGCCGGGGCCC